>CAYZVJ010000050.1:0-22219 GCA_964481765.1 uncultured Rikenellaceae bacterium
TGATGGATACGCTCTTTGAATTTGATACCCGCTTTGTGCGAAGCATTAAACCGCTACTGCTGAAACCGGGTTTTCTTCCTGCTGAATATATGGCTGGACGGAGAGCAACCTATTATCCGCCATTTAAGCTGTTTATCTTTATCAGCATCATCCTGTTTGCACTGCTGGAAATTTCCAGCACCGACATGATCTCAGCAGGAATTCTGAACGTGAATACGCCCAGCCAGGATTCATCCCGGGTCGATACGCTGAACTATGTCAGTATCGTTCCGGATTCATCCACAGCCCCGAAGGTTATTGATACGGTTGTGGTTCGGGTCGGGGATGACATCGTTTATTACAAGCACATACTGGAAGGCGATACGACCGATACAAGGGGAGAAATCATTCAATCCCTGAAAGCAGTAAGCGATACTCTTCCACCGGAAAAATGGTTGCGGAAAAAATTGGTGAATGGCATGGCAACCCTTCTTGAAAATCCTGAATACTCATGGAATGTATTTCTGAAACGGGTTTCCCAATCCCTCTTTCTGTTGTTGCCAATTTTTGCACTGCTCCTCAAACTTTTCTATATCCGGTCAAGGCGCTTCTACATTCAACATTTTATCTTTTCGATCTATTTCCACTGTTTTGCTTTTTTTGTTATTCTGTTTGTACTTCTGGTATCCATGTTCTTTGAGGGTATCGTACAAACCATTGCAGGATTTCTGATCCTTCTAATTCCCATCTACCTTATTACCGGGATGAAACGATTTTACCGGCAATCCATCATCAGGACATTTGTCAAATTCATGCTGCTTTCCGGTGTTTATACCGTTGTCTTGCTATTTGGCATGTTTGGGATAATTGTCCTTACCCTGGCCCTCATATGATTCTATATATTATCTTTGCGTGAAACATTTGAGAAATATGAATTTTGTTGATGAACTAAGCTGGCGGGGAATGGTCCATGACATGACACCCGGAACAAAGGAACTGATCGAACGGGAAATGGTTACTGCCTATATCGGGTTTGATCCTTCAGCAAACTCCCTTCACATTGGGAACCTGGTTCAGATCATGATGTTGAAACATTTCCAGGCAGCAGGACATAAACCCATCGCGCTGGTCGGTGGAGCTACAGGAATGATCGGGGATCCATCCGGCAAATCCGAGGAGAGAAGCCTGCTCGACGAGAAAACATTGAGAGAGAATCAGGAAAAGATACGGGACCAGTTGAGCCGGTTCCTTGATTTTGAAACAAAAGCGCCCAATAAAGCTGAAATGGTGAACAATTATGACTGGATGAAAGAGTTCAGCTTTCTGGATTTCATTCGCGATATCGGTAAACACATTACGGTTAATTATATGCTGTCAAAAGATTCGGTGAAAAAGAGGGTAGGGGAAGATACCATATCCGGAATGTCGTTCACCGAATTTTCGTACCAGCTGGTCCAGGGATATGATTTCCTGATCCTTTATCAAACAATGAACTGCAAACTGCAGATGGGAGGATCAGATCAATGGGGAAATATAGTTACCGGCACAGAACTGATCCGGAGAAAATCGGGAGGAGAAGCCTTTGCGCTCACCAGCCCGTTGATCACCCGATCCGACGGTGGTAAATTTGGGAAGACCGAGGAGGGGAATGTTTGGCTTGATCCACAGATGACCTCACCCTATAAATTTTACCAGTTCTGGCTTAATACCTCTGATGATGATGCGGAGCGATACATTAAGATCTTTACCATGCTGGAGCAGGCAGAAATAGAGGAACTTACGGCAAAACACAGGGAAGAACCCCATTTGCGAACACTGCAAAAAGCCCTGGCTAATGAGGTTACGATAACGGTCCATTCCGAAGAGGCACTGCAAGATGCTATAGCAGCCTCAGAACTCCTTTTTGGAAAAGGGACAACCGAATCCCTGAAAAAAATGGATGAAGCAACCTTCCTTGAACTGTTTGAGGGAGTTCCTCAATACCAGGTCAGTAAGGAAGTATTGAAAGCGGGTTTAAACCTGCTCGATTTGCTGGTGGAAAAAACGGCAATTTTCTCTTCCAGGGGAGAATTGAGGCGCCTGATTGACGGTGGAGGGGTAAACCTGAATAAAGAGAAGGCTACCTCTCCCGATCAAACCGTTACGGCGGATGATCTGATCAGTGATAAATACCTGCTGGTGCAGAAAGGAAAGAAAAATTTTCATTTGATACGGGTAATTTAACCGACGTACTTTTTTTCCCTTTGTATCGTTATTCTGGTAAACCGGGGTTTTCTTAAACACTGTTGTATTGTGGATCCCGGAAATAAATGAACCTCTCAAATCATTTGATATGACCGAACCTAATGCATCCGGCTTTCGTTTTGAGTCGACAAATCTTTTGCTCTATATGTGGAACAGAAAAAAACCCCTGATCGTGGTTTCTTCCATTGCTTTTGTAGCATCCGTAATTATTTCGTTGACCATTACACCGAAATACCAGTCAACGGTTATTTTCTTTCCTTCATCATCCACTTCCATTTCCAAGGCATTGATTTCCACAACCGGTGGAGGTCCAGCCAGGGACATCCTGCAGTTTGGGGAGGAGGAAGAGACGGAACGGCTCCTTCAGGTACTTTATTCTGACGAGATACGGGAAAGACTGGTGGAAAAATACAACCTGTTCGAACATTATCAGATCGATCCTGATTCACGCTATAAATACACTACCCTGTATGGCAAGATGAAGGAAAACATCTCTTTTCGCAAAACGGAATACATGTCAATACGCATCGATGTACTGGATACGGACCCCGGAGTTGCCGCAGATATGGCTAATGAGATAGCCTCCTTGCTTGACTCAACCATGAACCGGATGCAGAAGAGACGTGCCCGTGAAGCATATGAAATCGTAGAACAGGAATATTTTTCACTGAAAGATGAGATCGGTGCACTGGAAGATTCGTTGAAAACATTGGGGCAACTGGGGGTATTTAATGTTGAAGCACAATCCCAGGGGCTGGTCGAGCTCTACCTGGATGCTGTCTCCAGGGGCAACAGGAGTCAGGCAGAACGGCTGGAAAAACAGATCAACGTTCTGGCGGAACATGGCGGGACTTATCTATTCCTGACGGAATTCCTTGAAAATGAGAGTGCACGGTTGAGCTTATTAAAGGAAAAGTATGTTGAAGCAAAGGTCGATGCCGAGCAGAATCTCTCACACACATTCATCGTAAATAAAGGGCAGGAAGCGGAGAAAAAAGCCTATCCGAAACGATCCATTATCGTCATCATTTCAACCTTTTCGGCATTTTTGTTTACCCTGATTGTTCTTGTTTCCATCGATTCAGTACGTAAGATCCTGTGACCTGAACATGGAACTTACCCTTCAGAGAGAAAGGAAAACCATCTTCTGGATCTATGGTCTGTCCATATTCTTTGTTATTCTGAATATGGTGTTTACTGCCTTTGAGGTCTATTATTTTAACCTTGTTCCGGTGCTCCTTCTCGTGATTCTGGCAGCCTTTCTTGCCCTGGATAAATTGCTGTTGGTGATCGTTTTTCTAACCCCGCTTTCGGTTCCCCTGAAAGAATTCATTCCCGGGTTGAAGGTGGATCTGTCACTGCCAACAGAACCATTGCTGTTTGGCCTGTTGATCCTTTTTCTCCTGAAAATCATATCGGAACGATCATTTGATAAACGGGTATGGAAGCACCCGGTTACCATTGCCATTCTGCTGAACCTTGGATGGATATTTATAACCTGCCTGACCAGCTCTCTCCCGGCGGTATCACTGAAGTTTTTCCTGGCACGCCTCTGGTTTGTCTGTGGATTCTATTTTCTTGCCACCCAGGTTTTCCGACGGGCCGGGAACATCTCCAATTACCTCTGGGCATATATCATCCCCTTTACGGCCATCATTGTATATACATTTGTTCACCATGTTCAACTGGGATTATTGAACCAGCAAGCTTCACATTCTGCCGTAAGGCCCTTCTTTAACGATCATACAGCGTATGGAGCAATCCTGGCATTTTTTTATCCGGTACTTTTTGCCTTTGCGTTGCGACACGACAAGTCGATTGAATTCAAAACCCTTATATGGATCCTCATCCTTGTTTTTTCTACGGCGATCGTATTTTCCTATACGAGGGCAACATGGATTAGCCTGGTGGGTGCCTTTCTGATATTTATTATTGTACGGCTAAGGATGCGGCTGAACCTGATCTTTCTTTTTGCTGGTTTGATCTTGTTTAGTGTGTATTCCTATCGTACGGAGATCATCATGATGCTTGAACAGAACAAACAAACCTCCTCTGGCGATTTTTCAGAACATGTTCAGTCCATCTCCAACATTACATCTGATGCGTCAAACCTGGAACGAATTAACCGGTGGCATGCTGCCCTGCGCATGTTCAGGGAACGACCATTGGTTGGCTGGGGACCGGGGACCTACCAGTTTCAATATGCGCCCTATCAATACTCCTGGGAACGGACCTTTATCAGCACCAATTTTGGCGACCGTGGGAATGCACACAGCGAGTATATCGGGCCATTGGCTGAGAGTGGATTCCCCGGTACGATAACCATACTTCTTATTTTGATTACTTCGTTAACAACGGGTTTTAAAACCTACTTCAGGACGGAGGATAGGTGGCTAAAAATGATCACCCTGGCGGTTACCCTTGGATTATGCACCTATTTCCTTCACGGTTTCCTGAACAATTTTCTGGAGACCGACAAGGCATCTGCTCCCTTCTGGGGATTCATTGCCGTGCTTGTTGCGCTGGACCTGAGAAGCAGAAGCGCTGAAGCGGGAATACCCCGACAAGATCTCATTTCGAACCCTTCAGAAATCAAAAGAATTCAACACCGATGATTGACACATCGTCAAACAGCCGGTCATTTTCTGATTTGATGTTTTGTTTCCGGATCAGGTAATTGATGTTTTCACTGATGGTGTCACGATTGGCAAGGAATGCAGCAATGGTTTTTGTGCCAATCTCTTCCCCATTCTCATCGGGTAATTCAGATAGCCCGTCTGTATAACAGATTATTTTGGATCTCTCCTTCAGGGTGAATGAACCACCATTAATCACGGGAATGTGATCAATCATACCAATACCAACACAACTGGAATCAAAAAGGTGTGTTGTTCCGGATTTGGTTTCATACAGTATCGGAGGGTTGTGCGCTGCATTAACATACTCAAGGACTTTAGTCCGGGAGTTGTATTTGGCAACAAAGAGGGTAATGAATTTTTCTCCGGCAGCACTGCTGATCACGCAATCATTTAGCCTTTTAACCAATAATTCGAGTGATATTTCCGGTGTAAACAGGGCCCTCAGGTTTGCCTGAAAGTTCGACATGAGCAGGGCTGCAGAGATTCCTTTTCCCGACACATCTGCAATACAAAATCCCAATTCCTCAGGATTTAAGAGGATACAGTCATAGTAATCCCCCCCCACATCGTAATGGGGGTGGTAAAACCCGGTAACGAATACCTGGTCATTCTGAGGAAGTGCCTGGTTATCCGGGATCAGCATATTTTGCATTTTCGATGCCAGTTCAAGCTCTTTTTTTATTGCTTCCTGTCGCAGGCTCTCCTTGAACAACCGGATGTTTTCAATAGCAACCAGGATAATGTTGGAAAGGGTCTGGATGAAGTTCAGGTGTTTAATGGTAGGACTAACTCCTTCCCCTTCCTCTTCAATATCACCGATCAACACAAAAGCAAGAGGAGCGTTGTTGTTATAAACCGGGATGATGATGTCGAAAAGTTGAAGTTTATTCTCTTTTCCCGAAGGGACAAAGGTTATCTCTTCATAATGGAGGAGGTCCTGTTCCACATTGATCTCGTTTGCCACCTGAGGCGGGCAGCCGGAATTCAGAATACACTCCCACTCTTCCCCGAATTTATAAATCAGGATTTTACCAATGACCAGATCCCTCCGCAGAATCTCTTCGTACTTCTTCAATAACTCCTCTACAGACAGGTTTTCATTAATTGCCTGTGTAATTGCCAGTAGAGAATTCAGTTTGAATTTAGATACCTGCAGTCTTTTTTTTGAATTTTTTTCAGCCATTCTTCCGGATAAATTTGAGCCTGTTCGCAGTTCTGATCACCATGGAGTTATTTTATCCTTTCAGAATAGGATTGGTCTCGTGTGTCGATCTTTATTTTATCGCCGGTATTAATAAACAGCGGAACAGAGACTGTGGCACCGGTTTCAACCGTTGCCGGTTTCATCGAAGAGGTTGAGGTGGTATCTCCCCGAACACCCGGTTCAGTATAGGTTACCGCGAGAACAACAAATGGTGGTAACTCAACGGAGATAGGTGTTTCCGTTTCGGCATGATAAACGATTTCGACCTCCTGACCCTCTTTTACCAGCTGGGGCAGAGCGATAAATTTCTCTTCCAGCGCAACCTGTTCAAAGGTTTCACTATGCATGAAATGATAACCCATATCATCTTTATAAAGAAATTGATAGGGCCTTCTTTCAATCCTTGCCATATTCACCTTTACCCCTGCTGTAAAGGTATTGTCGATTACTTTTCCTGTGGTTAAACTTTTAAGCTTAGTCCTCACAAAAGCCGGTCCCTTGCCCGGTTTTACATGTTGAAACTGGACAATGGTGTACAGGTCATCATTGAATTCCAAGCATAAGCCATTCCTGAAATCTGCTGTCGTAGCCATACATTACATTTGGATATGTTCCTTACAAAAATAGCGTTATTGATTGAAATAACGAATAATAGGGTAAGGAAACTCATTTTTGTAAACTCTTGAATTCATGACGAAGTCCGGTATAAGCAATCAGGTCTATCTGGACTGAACCGACAAAGAGTTCAAAGCGGATTTTAACGGGAAGAAAATTATCATCTCGTGAGAACCAGATAGACATATCCTCTTCTGATTTGAACAGCCTCCCAACTTCCGTAACCGGGTTAAACTTGAAGCATTCCACCTTACCGACTTTGGTTTTAACGGTCTCTTTTCCCACGTATCGAATTTTAAGGGGGAATAATTCATCGGTGAAGTAGGTACTGATCTCAATAATTTCTCCCTTCTTCAGTTCTCCCGGGAGGTAATATTTCCTGAAATAGTAAAAAGCAGACAGAATGTCGTGTATGTTCTTTTCTACGGTAAGCATTCCGGAAGCCTGGCTGAATAGAATTGTTGAATCAGACCTTGTCTCCCGGTCAAAAGTAACCTCATTGTATCGTTTATACCTTCCCTCACTGATATCCCGTATAGCTTTCAGTGGCAGATCGGTTTCGGGGTCGATATAACTTTCGTAGGTATCCCTTACCTTGAAGAGCACATCAGCTAATCCGGTAGTCCATCCGGAGATAACCAGGTGGTGTACATTTTTCCCGGTAAGGGTATCGCTTTCCAAAAAAAGGATTGCATTTCCACCATGGATTAATCCGTAATGGATCAGATAACTCAACCGCTCACCGGGCTGGTAAGGGGAAAATTCAACCGGCTCCTCCTGAGCGCCAATGGGGAAAGAGATCAGGTAAAGGAGAAGACTCAGAACGATATATTTACACTGCTTCATAATCCAACTAAAGCAAAAACTTTACCATTGCGTCAGTTATTGTGATGAATGATACGAAAATATTATGTAAAGATATTTTTCCTGGGGATGGTAGCAATGAAATCCTTCAGATAAAATGGCTCAAAATAAGCAATATTCTCAAACTCCTGCCGATGAAATTTCTCTTCTGAAAACGGGATCAGATATTCGGCAGAAGGAGAGAAATGGTCGATAAAGGAGGCATTGGGGTGATTCAGTACTGTTTTGCATTTTTCTGTACCGGTGCCAAAGAAGAGCACTTGTCGCCGGGATAGAATATCCTGAAATGATCGGGGGTCGATGATTTCAGCGCTGATTTTACGCTGCTGCTGTATATGGACATCAAAAAAAGCTGAATATACCTCCATCCTTCGTGCGTCGATCATGGGACATAACCAGGTATCATGATCAATGGATTGCGAAAATCCGTGATCAAGATTCTTCATCACGCCATACGCCATAGCCTGCAGGGTGTCAACTGCGATCAGGGGTTTATTTAGTGCAAAAGCAATGCCCTTCGCAGTTGATACCCCGATCCGTAATCCGGTATAGGAACCGGGTCCACGACTAACGGCAACGGCATCCATTTCGGATTTTCTGATCGAGTTTTTCTTGAAAATCTCATGAATGAAGGGTGCCAGAAGGGATGCATGAGATTTATCTTTTCTGCTTTCCAGAATCCCGGTGATTTTAGAATCCTGACTGATAGCAACTGAACATACAGGAGTAGCTGTTTCAATGTTCAGGATGAGTGCCATTTCATGCGATGCTTTAAGCTGCAGTTCCGGGAGATTGTTTATTTACCCTCTTCCTCAAATAGTTTTTCTTTTGTAACGATTTCGATTAACGTACTGTCCTGAAGTTTTCGTGAAATGGCGCTATAGGGTGCCACAACAACCTCTTCATCAAGGGTTAATCCGGATTCTATCTCGATGAAGTTGTTATCCTGTATTCCCGTTTTAACTTCCCGTAAACGAACCATCTCTCCGGAGACGATAAAAACCACTACTTTTGGGTCTTCATCCGCAAGGATGATACCCTTTTCATCGTGTTGTGCTTCTGTTGTATCCAGGCGGGTGGTTACAGCCTGGATAGGAATTGAAAGAACATCTGTTTTTGTTTCCGTTTGAATATCTACGGTTGCTGACATACCGGGACGGAAAGGATTGGGGCTTCTCTCTGTAATCAGGTGCTGATAGGATGCTTGTAGCAGTAGCACTTTCACATCAAAGGTGGTAACCTGGTCAATAGAGATACCGGTTGAGGTAGCGGAATTGGCGATTTCAGTGACAACCCCCTTGAATTTTTCATCCAGATAGGCATCCACTTCGATGATGGCTGTATCACCATTCTTCACGCGGATAATATCGTTTTCATTCACCTCCACCAGCACTTCCATCCGGGAAAGATCGGCTATACGCATCAACTCGGTTCCAGTCATCATCTGGGTACCCAGGACCCGTTCTCCCAGTTCAACATTAAGCATGGAAACGGTTCCGCTTATTGGAGCATAGATGGTCGTTTTTATCAGGTTCTCCTGTGCTTCACTTAAGGTGGCTTCTGCGCTTTTTACTGAAAAGGATGCTGCATTACGGTCGGCAAGAGCCATCTTATATGTTGCTTCTGAAGCTTCGAAATCTGATCTGGAAATGGTTTGTTGTTCCCACAATTTCTTATTTCTCTCGAAGGATAACTGGCTCTGTATATACTGCGCTTCAGCCTGCTCAAGCCTTGCTTTTGAAGAATTGAGGGCTGCCCTTGCCCGGTTCACAGCTGAAACATAAATATCGGGTTTAATCTTAACCAATAGATTACCACTGGATACATTGGCCCCCTCACGGGTATGTAGTTCAACAATCTCTCCTGAAACTTCAGGAGTTAATTTGACCTCTGTTTCAGGCTGGATCTTTCCGTTGGCAGTAATGGTTTCAGTAATCGTACGGTTCTCCCCCTTTTCCACAGCCACCTCAACAACCTCCTCTTTTCCAAACCAGCCTACTCGTTTTCCAACAATAGCCAGGATGATTGCCAGGAGTGTGATAACAATAACTATTCTGAAAAGCTTCTTATTCTTCATGGATGCTCGGTATTATAGTTTCTTACTTGGATTGATCATTTTAAACTCAACGGGTTTCCCCGATAAAATTCAAGAACTTTGGTTTTAAAGATATACTCATACTTCGATTGCAGAAGATCTGATTGTGTACTCATAAGCTGGTTTTTGGCTGTATTGTAATCAACGGAAGTAACCATGCCAACATTGAATTTCTGTTCCGTGTACCGGAACGATTCTTCCATGGAAGAGACCGCCTTTTCTGAAGCCCTGTATTTTTTCAGTGAAGCAACCGCATCCGCATAAGCCTGTTGGATCTCCTTGTAAAGCATGTTCCGGGTGTATTCAAGATTATACTTTGAATTGAGCACAGAGATCTTTGCATTACTGATCGTGGTGTTGGTTTGCCAGCCATTAAATATTGGGATGGTAAGATTGAACTGTACCCCGTAGGTTGCATTATCGGTAAATTGATTACCAAACGGATAATTTTCCGAAACCACCAATGGTTGGGGGAAGGTGTAGACCGTTTCTCCGGTTCCTTCCACCGTTCCGATAGGTAACGGATCGGAAGTTTCTCCCGGCACAAGGGCGTATTTTTTCAGGATATTGGAATAGCGTGTTCCATAGGAACCGGAAAGTGAAAGTCGTGGGCTTCTGGCACCCCGGGCAATATCGAGACCGATCTCCGAGCTTTTAAGCTGGTAGTCGGCACCTTTCACCTGGGGCAGAATTTTCTCGGCAGCGGAATAGATTTCATTAACCGATTCGAGCAGGAATTTCTCTTCCGGTAGCGGAAGATCGGGTATCTCAATCTGAAAATTGCCCACCGAATCGAGTTCAAGCAGCTGGGTCAGTGTGAGGTAAGAGATATCGAGCTGGTTTTGGAAATTCACCTGCTGCAACTCCTCTGCGGCTGCCTGAGCCTGGATCTCCAGTAAACTGCCATGTGGAAGGCTGCCTGCTTCAACCAACTGCCGGGTTCGCTCAATTTGTAAATTGGTAATCTCTAGCTGGCTGTTTGTGACCTCCAGCAATTCTATGTTTAACAGAATCTGAAGATAGGCTAATGCAATACTTAATGAAATATCGTTCTTGATTTTGTCAACATCCTCAAGGCTTGCCATGAGGTTATATTGGTTCAGCTTAATGGTATTCAGCGTTTGAAGACCGTTAAACAACGTAACCGAACTGCTGATATAGAGGTTATCAGACATTACGGTTTGATCTTTCGTGAACTCATAGGTTGTCTCATCCAGTGCTCTTCCAAAAGACCAGGAATGGGAGGCTCCTGCATTCAGATTTGGGAGTACGCCAAGTTTTGATTGAAAAAGGATATTGCTATTATACTCGGAAGAGAGCTCCATCTGTTTAACCTGTATGTTGTTTTCAATAGCATAAAGGATGCATTTTTCCAAAGGCCAGATCTCTGCCTGCCCAAAGGCACTTGTCACCCCGGTTAACCGCATTACAACTAACAAACAGGAGATCAAAAGCTTACTTTTCATCATGCTTGGATTTTAAAAAATTAGCGTAAAGATAGGGATAAAACGCAATTTGAATTCTTATATTGGATAAAAATTCGACCAATTACATTTTTTCACAACAGGGTGGTTCATCTTTTCACGCATGCAAAGTGAATGATCTCAGCGGAGTCGCTTGCCATGGAAATTAAAAAAGTAACAGTAACGGATATCGGTGAAATAACCATCCGGTTGAATCCCCGGGTGAAAAGGATCAGTATCCGGTTAAAACCGGGAGATGGTGTGGTGGTGACAATACCCAGGGGTTTGCCGGTTTCAAGGGCTCTGAAATTCGTTGATCAAAAAAAATCGTGGATCATCAAACACCAGCAGCATTTCAGGCACATGGAGGAGAACAGAACCTTCTTTGATGCGGATTCCGTGTATGCAATCTGTCAACACAAACTGGTTATACTGCAACATGCATCGGACCATTTCCGTATAAAGATTTCAGATGGAAGGATGGCTGTTTTTCATCCCGGGAACAGAATTATTTCAGATCACAGGTTCCAGGAAGTGATCCGGATAGGAGTAACCGAAGCACTCCGTATTGAAGCAAAGCGATACCTTCCCGGAAGAGTGAATGAGCTGGCAGAGCGCTATGGGTTAACCTATAATAAGGTGTTCATAAAAAATGCACAAACCCGTTGGGGAAGCTGTTCAAACCATAAAAACATCAACCTGAACCTGCACCTGATGAGGCTTCCATCGCACCTTCGGGATTATGTCATCATCCATGAACTAACCCATACCGTTCATCCGAATCACGGGAAAGCGTTCTGGAATTTCCTGGATAAATTAACCGGGAATGCACGTGCACTTGAAAAGGAATTGAAAACATACCAGATACAACTGGTTTAAATGATGAACACGTTTCCCCCAATGGAGAGGATCACAGGCATACTGATTATTATCTCTTTTGCTCTCAGGATTACTGCACAGCCGGAGGGAAGGCTACATTACCCGGATCGATTTTTTCATGCAACAGATACAATCATTGATCCTTACTCACTTAAAGAAAATGCAATCACAAAGGGAGAGGAATCAAAACTGGATTCAGTGTATGAATTTGACTGGAGTGCTGCAAATACAGAATGGATAAAGACGTATGGTATATTTCATAATTACAATGAAGGCAACGTTCGGATCAATACCATTGTAAAAGATTGGATCGCCAATCCCGGAATGTGGGAGAATAATCTATTGCAGGAATATTATTATGATGATAACGGGAACAGGAATAAAGTGGTGATGAAAGCATGGAGTGGTTCAATCCAGGATTGGATCAACTATAAACAATGGCTGTACCTTTTCAATGCATATAACAACCTGACCAGTTACACCGAACAGGCATGGAACGATACACAACAATCCTGGAATAATATTGCCCGGTTTCTCTATGCCTATGATGAGTCACAACATTGGATCTATTATGAGCGGCAGGACTGGAATCCGGATAGCCTGAGATGGGAGATGAATTACCGGTTCTCCTATACCTACGAAAATAATCTGAAAACAGAAATGTTGCGTCAAAACTGGAACTCCCTCGATTCAACCTGGGTGAATTATACGAAAAACCTGTATTATTATAATGGTTCAGGAAATCTGGTTGAGGAGATTCAATTTGTCTGGCAGACAGGGAGTTCAAGCTGGGCAGAAAGTACGAAAATAACCTATATCCTTAATCAGTCAGATCAGGTAACGGAGAAAACGTATCAGGCATGGATTACAGGTATATGGAAGAACACCGTAAGGTATACGTATCAATACGCAGTTGCCGGTTTGGAATCGGAGATTATTTATCATACATGGAATGGAGAAGCATGGGATGTAAACAAAAGGTACCTTATGGAGTATGATGAAATGGGTTACCTGACCAGGGAAACTGATCAGCAGTGGCAAACCATTGAGGGGAGCTGGATAAACGATTATAAATGGGAATACCATTACACCCATTTTGTCGAGCCACTGTATGCATATATCAGCGACAGCACAAATGTTTCCTGTTACGGATATTCAGATGGAACAGCCACCGTTACGATAACGGGAGGGATGCCGCCCTACACCATTCTCTGGAATGACCCGCAAAGCAACACCAACCCTACGGTATATGATCTTTCAGCTGACCATTATTATACGGTAACGGTCACGGATGCTAATCTGAATACCGTTTCCGATAGTGTCATGCTTTCACAACCCCCTGAGATCATTACCGGTCCGATCTATGGTGAGATAAATGTGAACCAGAATGATACCGTTACTTACCGGGTAGAATCGGATACTTCTTCATTCTATTCCTGGTCTGTTATGCACGGGGAGATCCTCTCAACACAAGGAGGTGACACGATCGTTGTGGTATGGACACAATCCGGTCAGGGTAATGTCTCAGTAGTTGAAACCACAACGAACGGTTGCGAGGGAGATACCGTTCAGGTTTCCATTTCCATCTCACCCACGTCAATTGAAAAACCCCGATTTGGGCATTTAAAAATCTACCCAAATCCGGCAAGCCAATGGATAACGGTTCAACTTGCAACACAAGAATTTAACCCATGGGATCTTGAAATTCTTGATATGACAGGGAAAACGATACGATCATTCCGTTCTATAAGCAAAAACAAATTCCAGGTATCCCTGGATAATCTGTCACAGGGAATCTATTTCTTCCGGATCACAAATTCTTCCGGTGTTGAAATTCGAAAGGTTGTAGTGGAGAGATAATGTACCCTGTTTTTTTCTTCGCCTCAACTGTTGAAATGATAATCCATCTCAGGACCGAAGGGCTGACTGGTGAATATAATCTGAAATGACTTTATTCAATCCGTCGATGTACTCTATTGTCTTTGTTCTCCCAAAGATCTTTTCATACTTGCGCGTTAGAAAAGTACGGATCTCACTTTCCCACTCGAACCAGGAGAGGGTTGATATTTTACCGGGCGTTTTCTTTTCAAAGGTTCTTTTGATGATGTTCACCTGTGTTTGAAAAGCCATATAGGCTTTGATCAGGCATTTGAATTCGGGAGATAGATAGTTTTCCAGCAATCGGATCTCACTTGGCAGCACCTCGTAGGTCATTTCATAAAAGCTGCTGAACCGCTTTTCCCAGTTAATAAAATGGATGAAAAAATTGGATATCTGAAACACTTCTTTGCTCTTCTTTGGATCGATACTTTTTACAAATAGACCCTTGATCTCGTTCAGGTATAATTCTTTGATGTTGTCGTCCAGGATATGAGCAATATCGGTTGTGTGTTTTGCATATTCTGTTCCAAGATTATGTGCAGTAAAATTTTTTTCATCAAACGGCTGGTTGAATGAGATGATCTTTTCAATCAGCTGTATTTCATCCATCAGCAGGTCATAGATCGGGAATGACTTTTTTTTAAAGATGAGGGTATAAAATTTTTTGGTGTAGTATCCTTGTAGAGCGTGCTTAAGCAACTCCTGGTGGTTGTCAATAAGGTTTTTAATATCACCGCGATACAGCTGGCAATAATCGGCAATTTTGCTGCGGATATGTATTGTTTTGTCGTTATAGGATATTTTCAACTCAACCGGATAGAAGTCCTCCGCTGAATAGGGACTGCCGGATTCGGATGTATTGAGATAATGCTCGATCTTCAGCGTATTCTCTGCCATCATTTGAGAAATTAAAGGTTAAAAAAACAAAATCCACCGACAATTTACAAAATGTTTAAATCTTTTTGAATTTTTTTTGATTTTGTCGCAAACGTTTGAAACAACCGCTTCCTTAATCTTTCGAATTATTTGCACCCATCTGCTTGATAATAAATAGGATAATAAGGGTACAATTCAATTTTTATCGCTATTTTTGAATGTGGAGTGCATATACTTTACAACCGCTCTTCCAAAGATATTTTTGGCATGAAAGCAAAACCCAAACTTCGTTTTTGGCAAATATGGAACATGAGTTTCGGATTCTTCGGGATCCAGTTTGGATTCGCACTCCAGAATGCCAATGTCAGCCGGATTTTTGAAACCCTTGGCGCGAGTGTCGATAGTATCCCAATATTGTGGATTGCTGCGCCCGTTACCGGTTTGATCATTCAACCCATTATCGGTCACATGAGCGATAATACATGGAACCGGCTTGGCAGAAGACGGCCTTATTTTCTCACGGGGGCTATTCTTGCTTCCATTGCCTTGCTCATTATGCCGAACTCACCGGTTCTCTGGGTTGCTGCCGGCATGTTATGGATCATGGATGCATCCATCAATATCTCCATGGAGCCCTTTCGTGCCTTTGTAGGAGATATGCTACCATCAAACCAGCGAACCATGGGATTTTCAATGCAAAGTTTCTTTATTGGAACAGGTGCAATCATCGCTTCAGCACTTCCATGGATAATGACAAATTGGTTTCACATATCAAATACAGCAGGTGAAGGAGAAATTCCTCCATCGGTTAAATTCTCATTTTATATCGGGGGATTGGTTTTCTTTTTAGCTGTGCTCTGGACAGTTACACGGACAAAAGAGTATTCGCCTGATGAGTTAAAAGAATTCTCTGAGGAAGCGAAAGAAAAAGCTTCATCAGAGAATTCGACACACGACGAGCATCCAATTGCTTACAATCGGTTAATCCGAAGTGGTATGATCTGGCTAATCATCAGTGCCTCCCTCTTTTTGCTATTCTACTATTTCATCTTTATGGATTATGGTTTAGGCGTGTTGTTTGTCGGAGGTGCTCTCTTTGGTATCCTGCAATTGATTGTTGGTTGGCTCACCCATCAGAAGAAAACAGGGAGCGGAATGGTTGTGGTAATCAATGATCTTTTTAAAATGCCAAAAACGATGAAACAACTGGCCCTGGTCCAGTTCTTTTCATGGTTTGCCCTGTTTTCCATGTGGATATACACGACAGCCGGTGTTACCAGTACAAAATATGACATGGGACTTGACCGGGAAACGCATGCTGATCTGGTTCGTACTGTTGAGCAACTTAAACTGTTGGATGAAGCTGCGCAGTGGGAAAACATTGGCCTGGTTGAAGAGGATTTAGACAGGTTATCACAACGGTTTGAAGAAGGGAAAAAAGTTGTGGCATCCATGAGAATTGTAAAATTCTTTGTAGATGAGCATAAGAAGGAGTTTATCGATTTGAAGCCTCAATCAGTTGCCGTGCTGGAGCGAATACAAAAGGAGTATAATACCGGTGCAGATTGGGTTGGTATGTTAATGGCTGTCTACAATGGTTTCGCTGCGATAATGGCATTTTTGATCATGTGGATGGCAAAACTGACCAACCGGAAAACTGTACATGCCATCAGTCTGGTTGTGGGGGGTGTGAGCATGGCCTCTTTTTTCTTCATTAAGAATCCAACCATGTTGATGATACCTGAGCTGGGCATAGGACTTGCATGGGCAGCTATTCTTGCCATGCCGTATGCAATACTCACAGGTTCCCTTCCTTCCCATAAAATGGGAACCTATATGGGCATTTTCAATTTTTTTATTGTGATTCCGCAAATTACTGCAGCAGCCATCCTTGGTTTTTTTGTCAGAATCCTGTTTGAAAATCAAGCGATTTATGCCTTGTTACTTGGGGGATGCTCTCTGCTTATAGCAGCATTTCTGGTTTGGTTTGTTGAAGATAAAGACTAAAAGATTTACAATGGCTTCCTACCTGAAACATGATGAATGGTTGATTATTGAGGATGGTTTTAATCCTGAAAACAACCGGGCTTCTGAAAGTATTTTTTCACTCGGTAATGGTAAGATGGGGCAGCGGGCAAATTTTGAAGAAGCCTATAGCGGGGATACACTCCGGGGAAATTATATTGCAGGCGTTTATTATCCGGATAAAACCCGCGTGGGATGGTGGAAGAACGGCTATCCGGAGTATTTTGCCAAAGTGCTTAATGCTGCCAACTGGATAGGTATTGATGTTAAGATCAATGATGAAACCCTTGACCTGGCAAAATGCAGAATCCTTTCATTCCGGAGAACGTTGAATATGAAGAAAGGTTACCTGCAGCGTTCGTTTACTGCAGAGCTTCCCGGAGGGGAGAAAATTGCGGTTGAATCCATCCGGTTCCTGAGCATTGTAATGCCGGAAATCGGTGCTATACAATACTCGATCAAACCACTTAATTTCAGCGGCAAGATAACCGTTACCCCATATATCGACCTGGATGTTCGAAATGAAGATGCAAACTATGGCGAACAATTCTGGGAGGAGGTAACCAGGGAAACAGGAGAAGGAGAAGGATATATTCTTGGCAAGACCAGAAAACTTGATTTCAACGTTTGCACAGGAATGAAATTTAATCTTTTGAAAGACGGTAACCCAATTCGTTATGACATAACCAGAAATGAACGGGAAAAACACATGGAAAACTCCTGCAGCATACGCTTACAGCGGGAAGAAACACTCACAATCTTTAAGTATGCGGTAAATCTCAACTCACTGGATAGTGATCTTGGGGGGTTGATGCACGAAGCCAAACAGGTAATGAAAATTGCGTTCACGATTGGTTTTGAAAACTTGTTTGCAGAGCATACAAAGGCATGGATCATGAAGTGGGAAGAGAGTGATATCCGGATTGGAGGTGATGTAGCTGCACAGCAGGGAATCCGGTTTAATATTTTCCATCTGAATCAAACGTATACCGGTGAAGACGAGCGATTGAATATCGGACCCAAAGGATTTACGGGTGAAAAATATGGGGGCAGTACTTATTGGGATACCGAAGCATTTGTTTTACCCTTTTACCTGTGCACGACAAATCCCGATGTGGGCAGAAAGCTGCTTCTGTACCGCTATAAACACCTTGGGAAGGCAATTGAAAACGCTGAAAAACTGGGATTTAAAAACGGGGCAGCACTCTACCCCATGGTTACCATGAACGGAGAAGAGTGTCATAATGAATGGGAAATCACCTTTGAAGAGATCCACCGCAATGGTGCCATTGCATATGCAATCTATAATTATGTGAGACATACCGGTGATCAGAAATACATCGAGGATTATGGTTTGGAAGTACTGATTGCTCTTTCCCGATTCTGGTGCCAGCGGGTCAACTTCTCTGAACCCAAACAGAAATATGTAATCCTTGGAGTCACGGGTCCAAACGAATATGAAAACAACGTCAACAACAACTGGTATACCAATACCATCGCTTCCTGGACCCTTGATTATACCATGGAACAGATCGCTTTACTCAGAAAAAATAATCCGCAACGATTCCTTGAAATTGCTGCAAAGTTGAGTTTCGTTGTTGAGAAGGAGACGAGTAAGTGGAGAGATATCGTGGATAACATGTACTATCCATTCTATGAGGAAGGTCAAGTCTTCCTTCAGCAGGATGGATACCTGGACAAGGAACAGTTCCTTGCACGGGAGATAGATCCAAACCAGCTTCCCATCAATCAACACTGGTCATGGGACAGGATTCTTCGATCCCCCTGTATTAAACAGGCCGATGTTTTACAGGGTATCTATTTCTTCGAAGACCGTTATGACACGGAGACCATCCGACGGAATTTCAATTTTTACGAACCACGAACGGTGCATGAATCTTCCCTGTCAGCGTGCATACATACTATATTGGCTGCGAGGATTGGCGATATTGACGTAGCCTATAACCTCTACCTGCGAACTGCCCGGCTGGACCTGGATGATTACAACAAAGATGTGGCTGAGGGGCTACACATTACCAGCATGGGTGGAACATGGATGGCTGTCGTGGAAGGATTTGGAGGAATGAGAATAGCGGATGGAACGATACGGTTTAATCCCCTTATCCCTGATCAATGGGAATTTTATTCATTTAATGTGCGTTTCAAAGGCAATTTGCTGAATGTGAAAGTCAATCATAAGGCAATTGAAATCAGGAACAGATCAAAAACAACCATCCCTTTGATTCTTTACGACCAGAAATACATGCTTGACGGAGGGAACGAGCTGGTTGTACAGAGAAAAAAGTAACAGCCACTCGGGAATACCCCCTTTTTGTATTATCTTTATGACCCCTTACAACGAGAGAAATCAACTATACGATAATTAAAAAAATTACCATGATGGTTAATGATAACAGAAAATTCAAATCCGGTGTTTTATCCGGTAAAGAGGTTAACGATTTATTTGGTTATGCCAATAAAAATAATTTTGCCATTCCTGCTGTAAATGTGATCGGTACGAACTCTGTGAACGCAGTACTGGAAACGGCCAGGGAGGTGAATTCTCCGGTCATTATCCAGTTTTCCAATGGAGGTGCTGTCTTTTTCGGAGGAAAGGGGATCTCCAATGAGAACCAGCAGGCTGCCATTGTCGGTGGGATTTCCGGAGCACAACATGTTCATACACTCGCTGAATACTATGGTGTTCCGGTTGTATTACATACAGACCACGCTGCAAAAAAACTGCTTCCCTGGATTGACGGGTTGCTTGATGCCGGAGAAAAGTACTTCAAACAACATGGTAAACCCCTGTACAGTTCGCACATGCTGGACCTTTCCGAAGAACCAATAAAGGAGAATATTGAAATTAGCAAAAAGTACCTGGAACGGATGAGTAAACTCGGAATGACCCTGGAAATTGAATTGGGTGTTACCGGAGGGGAAGAGGATGGAGTGGATCATTCAGGCGTTGATAGCGCACGATTGTACACCCAGCCGGAAGAGGTTGCCTACGCATATGAAGAATTAAAAAAAATCAGTGATAATTTTACCATTGCTGCAGCATTCGGTAATGTACATGGAGTTTATAAGCCTGGGAACGTGGAACTGAAACCAATCATCCTGAAGAACTCACAGGAATACATTCAGAAGAAGTTTGGAACGGGTCCCAATCCCGTGAATTTTGTGTTTCATGGAGGTTCAGGATCCGAAAAACACCTGATCAAGGAAGCAATCGGGTACGGAGTGATAAAAATGAATATTGACACGGATATGCAATGGGCATTCTGGGACGGCATTCACAACTACTACAAGGAGAAGAAAGATTATTTGCAGGGACAGATCGGAAATCCGGAAGGAGAAGATAAACCCAATAAGAAATATTACGATCCTCGTGCCTGGCTGCGTAGCGGAGAGCAAAGCTTTATTAACAGACTGAAAGAGGCATTTGAAGACCTCAATGCGGTGAACCGGAACATCTAAATTATACTGAATTTTTTATCAAAGCCGGGACGAACGGAATTGGCAGGTTGACCCGGCTTTGAATTTTATAATACCACTTATTTTAGAATATGAAACCATACCGATTGTTGTTTGTAGCAATTTGTTTTTCAACCGGATTTTTTTCTGTTTATCCTCAGACGAATATGAAACCAATTCACAGGCAGACGCATCAACTGTTTGTCAGCAATACAAATCCTGGTATCCAGGTTAAGTACCTTCTCTACCTTCCCAATGGGTATGATACGGAAGAGCAGAAATCGTGGCCCCTGTTATTATTTCTGCATGGCGCCGGGGAGAGAGGAGATAGCCTTGATCTCGTTACGATGCATGGCCCCCCGAAAATCGTTCAATCAAAAGACCTTCCTTTTCTTGTCGTGTCACCACAATGTCCTGTAAACCAGAGGTGGTCACCGGAAATCCTGAAGGAATTGCTGGATGATATCATAGAAAGGTATCGAGCAGATAGAAACAGGATTTACCTGACAGGATTGAGCATGGGAGGATTTGGGACCTGGGATCTGTCCATGAAATATCCGGAAATGTTTGCTGCCCTTGCTCCAATTTGTGGTGGCGGTGATCCATCCCAGGTGGGGAAAATTAAACATATTCCAATCTGGGTTTTCCATGGAGCGAAAGACCCCGTGGTAACGTTACAACGATCGGAAGAGATGGTTAATGCGTTGAAGAAGATCAACGGGAATGTAAAATTCACGGTTTACCCGGATGCCACTCATGATTCATGGACAGAGACTTATAATAACGAGGAACTGTACGAATGGCTTCTTGAGCAGAGAAAATAATCGGACCAGGGGAATTCTGTTAGCGTGATAAAGAGAATTAATGTATATATCCTATTCCTGATTTGGGGTACAACTGTTTTCTCCCAGCCTGGTTTCCCTGTTGAGGAACCGGTTTTTACCGATACCCTGATACCAAGGATTGATGTCCTGATAGATCCCGATTCTCTGACTGCCATCTTTACTGATGTGACCAGTTACCACGAATACCCTGCAACCGTTATCTTTCAGGCAGGAACGGTTACTGATACGGTATACCAGGTTGGATTCAGACTTCGTGGGAACACCTCAAGATATTCCCCGAAAAAATCATTCAAGGTATCTTTCAATACATTTATTCAGGGACAACAATATCAGGGACTTGAAGAAATGAATATCAACGGGGAGCACAACGATCCCTCGGTAATTCGTTCAAAGCTATGCTGGGATATTCTCAGGAAATGTAACATTCCCGCACCCCGGTCTAACCATGTGGAACTATACATTAACGGGGATTATTATGGACTCTATATCAACGTTGAACATATTGATGAGCAATTTGTTTTTTCCCGGTTTGGAAACAGGGGCGGTAATTTGTATAAATGCCTCTGGCCTGCCGATTTGAATTTCTTCAGCACCAATCCGGATGACTATAAATTTACCAACGGAGACCGAAGGGCATACGATTTACGCACAAATGTTGAAAGGGATAATTATGATGATCTGTGTCAATTCATCTATCTTCTCAATACCACATCAACAGAAAATCTGCCCTGTATGATTGAAAAAATATTCAATGTGGATGATTTTTTAAAAGTCCTTGCTTTTGATGTTATCAGCGGAAACTGGGACGGATATTCCTATAATAAAAATAATTTCTATCTCTATCACAACACGGCTACCGGGAAGTTTGAATATATACCGTACGATCTGGATAATACACTGGGCATTGACTGGATAGACAGGGATTGGGGTATACGGAACATTTATGATTGGGCGAAACATGGAGAAAGCAGGCCGCTTCACAACCGCATACTGGAGGTTCAGCAATACAGGGATCAGTTCTCCTGGTATGTTCAGCAACTGGTAACAGAAATTATGGATACAGCTCTGCTTTTTCCCAGAATTGACTCCCTGCATACAATGATCACACCTTCTCTGCAGAATGATCCCTATTA
>CAYZVJ010000051.1:0-19299 GCA_964481765.1 uncultured Rikenellaceae bacterium
GGGAAGACTATTTGTATTGGCAAAAAACAAATAAGAAAATCCTTAAAAGGATAAACGTTTTATTGAAAGATATTTCGCGAAATCCCTATTCAGGAATAGGTAAACCTGAACCCCTAAAATACAAATATAAGGGCTACTGGTCCCGAAGAATAGACGGGGAACATCGTTTGATCTATCAAGTAAAAGAAGATGAAATACTAATTGCCAAATGCAGATTTCATTATGATTAAAGAAAACGGGTGGTAACAAAAGTGCAAACTCCATCCCTGCCTGCCATAGGCAGGTGAACGTAGTTTGCACCAGAACGTTGTGCCCAATAGTAAATGATGATTGAAACTTATAGATAACTGAGAAATTCTTATCTTTGATAGTATCATTTGATAGTATCATGAAACCTCCATACGATATATCGCCGGTAATCCTAGGGTTAATATCAAGAATCTCTGTGAAACTAGGGGAGGTAAAAGCTAATTTTCTGATCAAACCTAATCCGCAATTAAGAAAGCAAAATAGAATAAAGACAATTCATTCATCTCTTTCAATCGAAGGTAATACCCTCAGTCAGGAACAAATAACAGCAGTATTGGAAAATAAAAGAGTTCTTGGGCCACAAAAAGATATCACCGAAGTACAAAATGCCAATATTGTTTATAGCAGGTTGAATGATTTTGATCCTTATTTAATAAAATCTTTTTTAAAGGCGCATAAACTTTTAATGACAAATCTTCTTGATTTTCCAGGTAAATTCAGATCAAAAGACGTAGGCATTTTACATGGATCACAAGTAGCTCATCTGGCTCCACCGCCTGAAAATGTGCCGTCTCTTATGAATAACCTGTTTAATTACCTCAAATCAGATAAAGATTTAATTATTATAAAAAGTTGTGTATTCCATTATGAAATGGAATTCATCCACCCATTTTCAGATGGTAATGGCAGAATGGGTCGCCTTTGGCAAACTCTGATATTAATGCGGGAATTTCCTGTCTTCGAATACATTCCCTTTGAGACGATCATCAAGGAAACCCAGGAAGACTATTATCAAGCACTAAAAATAAGTGACAACAAAGGAAATTCTACTGAATTCATTGAATACATGTTGGATGTAATTGAAAAATCTCTTGAAAAAACACTTCAAACAAAAAATCTTAAGCTGACTGATATTGAAAGGATAGAAATATTTCTTGAGCAGACAATGGCCGAATTTACGAGAAAAGATTATATGAGTGTATTTAAATATATTTCATCTGCTACAGCAAGCAGAGATTTAAAAAATGCAGTAGAATTAGGACTTATTGAGAAGAAGGGATATAAAAATAAAACTATATACAGGAAACTACTGGGCACAACATTGTATAAAAAGCATTTGCCATAGGTATCCCTTTGGGAAAAACGCTTTTTATACTGAAACGTTAGGCAACCTGTAATATAAAATAAGATATCAATTAATTTCTGTACATTTGTAATATGGCAAATTATCATAACATAATTAAGATAAATCCGGAAAAACGGTTTGGGAAACCCTGTATTAGGGATACCAGAATTACTGTTTTCGATGTGCTGGGATGGTTGGCATCTGGCATGACAACCAGGCAAATCATTAAGGATTACCCTGAGATCACTGCAGAAGATATCTCAGCTTGTCTTTCCTATGCGGCTGAAAGAGAACGTAAAATCAGAGTCGCTTCATGAAACTTCTATTTGATCAAAATATCTCATATCGTATCAGAGGTATCGGATATTTATCGAATAAAAACGAATCATATCGTATCATTTTGTAAAATAAAAATGATACATTTGTGATATGGAAAATTTAGTACACACATTTAGGATAGACATTGATTGGGAATTAATCAGACTGATTAGTCATATTGATAGATTTGATGCATCGTGGACTTCGATAGAGAAAAAGGAAGGACAAAGTTTAAAACAATTAAAATCAATCGCGACAGTAAGAAGTGTTGGAGCTTCAACACGGATTGAAGGTTCTAAAATGTCAAATGAAGAAGTAGAGGTATTGCTCAAAGAAATTGATATAACAAAAATTGAAGATAGAGATTCACAAGAAGTTGTTGGATATTTTGAGACCTTAGATTTAATATCAGAATCATATAATGATATTAAAATAAATGAAACTGGTTTAAAAAATCTACATAATATCTTGTTAAAACATAGCCAACAGGATGAATGGCATAAAGGAGATTATAAGCAACATAGTAATGCACTAGAAGCAAAATTACCTGACGGTACTAGTCAGATTATCTTCAAAACAACAGAAGCAGGTTTTCCAACACAAGACGCAATGCGACTCTTGATTGATTGGTATGACGATGACAATAAAACTCATCCATTGGTGAAATGTGCTTTGTTTGCATACGATTTTGTTAGCATTCACCCTTTTCAAGATGGTAATGGAAGATTAAGTAGATTGCTATCAACACTATTGCTTCTTAAACATGGATATAAATGGATTCAATATGTAAGTTTTGAACATGAAATTGAAAGTAGAAAAACAGAGTATTACCGAGTTTTGAGAAATTGCCAGGCACAACGTCCCAATGAAAATGCAACTGAGTGGGTAAACTTTTTCTTTGATGCTCTAAAAAATATTCAGGAGCAATTAATGAAAAAACTTGAAATTAGTGGAATTGAGACAAAACTGTCTCCGAGAGAAAAATCGATAATAACCTTTATTAGCAACAATGCGGGTTGTAAATCTGGAGAAATAGCAAAGAAATTAGGAATACCTAGCCCGACTGTAAAGAGAATTCTACCAGATTTGATAGGGAAAAACTTGATTGAAAAACATGGAACAGGTCCAGGAACAAATTACTCAACAAGATAAGGACGCCCTGTAACGGCTATGTTAATGAATGTCTTCTCTATACTCTAGTATATCACCTGGTTGACAGTTTAACGTTCTACATATTGAATCCAAAGTAGATAGCTTGATAGCCTTTGCTTTGCCTTGTTTTAAAATTGACAAATTGGATATCGTGATTCCAACTGATTCTGATAGTTTATTCAATTTCATTTTTCTTTTTGCGAGCATTACATCAAGATTTATAATTATTGGCATCTTTATTCAATTTTAAATTGTTAAATCTGTTTGTTCCTTTAACTTACTACCTTCTTTAAATACAACTGAAATAACATAAAAGGCAAACGCTGCTAATAATTTAACATATTCAATAGATAGAAGTAGGCTATAAATGACACCCCTATTGATAGGTAAATAATTATAATTCTCTTGAATTATGTTCAGAGGTATAAAAAATTGAAAACATTGATACAATAGAAAATCAATTATTACCCATGTTACTAATAAATATGATATTCTTCTTACACAATAAAGGTTTTTATGAATAAAGAATGTCTCTTTCTTGAGTGAGTTTAAAAGCATTCTTAATTGGATAATTACTAAGAAAAGCAGAATTAAATGAAAAAGATCTTTAATTGTACCGTAAATTAGTGAGTTACGATAAGTCCTTTCAAATAATCTTTGATCAGTTTTCAAAACATCTTCTTTCAAGGTAATAAAAGTATTATTTGCAGGAGAAATAATACGAGGATAAGCATATCTTGGGACGCCTGATTCTGTTTGATAATGCATCCTGTCATAAACTTTCCATACTTTCCCTAATGCTGCAAATGATATAAAAATTAAAAAAGCATAAATAGCGATATTTATACCATTTAATTGAATAGATTTAAACGCTTTCATATAAATATTTTTTAATATTCACTCGTAAAATAATAAAAATATATTGATATAAGCAAATATTTTATTGTAATTTAATATTTATTAAGATTCTGTGGCTGGAATATTTACAGATTATCAAGCTCCAATGCAAATAATCACCTATTTAATATTTGATGATGGAAAATGGTTAAATGCCGGAGAAGGCTTAGGGAAAAATATCGAAGATGAATGTAGTATTTAAAAAAAACGCTCCCAAACATTTAAGTGACATTTATCAAATTAAAAAATTAAAAGAAACGAGGATTGTAGAAATTGTCTTTTTATTGTTGGACTTGGACACGCATATAAATCAACTCTTGACAATATAGCTATTGGTGGTCAAGTCGGAAAAATGAAACCAACAGCAGCTGCTCAAATCAAAAATGCCTTATCTGATAAGGATGTATTTACTATTTTTCAACATACTCCAATAAGTAACAATCGTGGAACTGTTATGGGAGAAGTTAGAAATGGAATTTTTGACAAGGCATTTTCGTCTGTTGGGAACAAGCCTATTGCATTTGATTTAAAAAATAGTCCTTTTGGTAATGAGCCTTTTGATGCTCTATATGAAGTGAGCTACAGTGAAAACATAGGAACTTATAGCGATAATTATGACGGGTATATTTTCTTAGAACCGCTTTTAACCGAATCAGATGAATATCTATTTAACGACATTATCGACGAGAAATACTTAAAAGAGCTAAAGCGAAGAGCCCAAATGCTAAATACAACTGTTGAAAAATGGTTTGATGTAGAAAAAGCAACTGTTGAGAGTTTGAAAGAGAAGATACAATATCAACCTAATGAAAATCGATGGAAAACATTATAATTCACTACAGCTAATAAAGTGTATAAATCATTGGGCGAACAGTGCAGATTTCAAGGTTATTACATTTACTTTTATGTCTACATAGTATAAAAAACTTTTACTATGCGTAATCAAAGAAAACTACTAGTAGAACAATTAGGAAAAAAACTTAATATGACAATACAAGGGGTCAAAAGAATAGAAGAAAGTGAATCTGCCGGCACTATAACAATAAAATCTTTGAAAGAAGTTGGTAATGCGTTAGAAATGAAATTCGTTTATGGTTTCGTTCCCGTTGATGGATCAATTGATTCTCTTTTTGATCGGAAATCAAGAATCCTTGCTGAGAAGATTATATTACGAACGAATCATAACATGATGCTTGAAGATCAAGCAATAGAAAAAGAGACGCTCAAAACCGCCATTGATGACCTTTCAAAAGAAATAAAATTTGAATTGAAAAAAACAATATGGGACTAGATTTTATATATATAGATGGCCAATCACCGCTAAGTGAAGAAGAGAAAGAGGGTTTATTGATAAAATCAATTACAACTAGAGGAGAATTAGATTCAAACATAGACTTGTAAATATTCATTGTTTTCCAAATGGTAACGGCAGGCACTCTAGGCTTATGGCTGATATTATAATTGAATCTATATTTGGGATGGATGTATTTACCTGGAATAATTCCAATCTTGTAAAACCGGATAATGCCCGTAAGGAATACATTGAGTCAATAAGACAAGCAGATAATGGTTCGATTGAACCACTACTTGAATTTGCCAGGAAATAAAAAAAGAAAGCTAACATGCGGTAATGGTATGCAAAAACTGACAACGTAAACAAATAAAACTGTATCTTTAACTTAAAATAAATATTATGGGAAAAGAAGCAATTAAAGTATCATCGGTTGATGGGAAAAAACTCATCGAAATGTTAAATGCGGCTCTTTCAGAAGAGTGGCTTGCATATTATCAGTATTGGATTGGAGCCCGACTAATGGAAGGCCCTATGAGAAGCGAAGTAGAGCCTGAACTATTAGTACATGCCAACGAAGAGTTGGGGCATGCAGAATTAGTGGCAGAAAGAATCATCCAGTTAGGGGGAACACCTGTAATAAATCCAACAGGATGGACAAAGCTGGCTCGTTGTTCATATGACGAACCTTCTGACCCTTACATTGAAGTAATTTTAGAGCAAAACCTGAAAGGCGAAAGATGTGCCATTCAGCGTTATCAGGAAATTGCCGATTTCACGGCAGGTAAAGACCATGCAACTCATAAAATGGCTGTTCAGATTCTCAATGATGAACTGGAACATGAAGATGACATTGAAGCCTGGATTACCGATTTGAATCGGATGAAAGACGAGTTAAAAAAGATTAGAATGTAACATTTCAGGTAAGAAAGACGATTGACTATGTTTTTCTGAGAGCAATAAAAAAAGAATAGTATTTTATACATTAATGTACGTTGCCCAACGCCGCATATAGACAATGGCTGCCTTAACTGGTATGCGATTGTAGACACTACGCAAGCAAGCCAGGGCACCTTGACAGGTAAATGCTCCAAAACCCGCCACTGGCCATATGCGAAACCGTTATGTTTAAGCCTATACGAAATTAGATTATTCTTACAAAGTCATCCAAACCGTTTCAATTCTCCCGGATATTGAATAGATTTAAACAATCTTAACCATTCTATCCCGGACATGAAATTTTTAATCAAATCCAGGAAGGTTTTTGTCCTGTTATCCATCTGTTTGACTGGACTAACCTTCACAATCACCTGTAAAAAATCTGCAGATATACAGATTGTGGATCTGCGTTGTGAGTACCGAAAAGAACCGGTTGGCATCGATGATTGGCGGCCCCGGTTCAACTGGGTGATGCAATCTGATGAACGGAACCAGGTCCAGTCTGCTTACCGGATCATCGTTGCTTCAAATGCCGGGAGTTTAAGCAAAGAGGAAAGCGACATGTGGGATTCCGGGAAAATCCTTTCAGAAAGTTCAATCCAGGTCGAATACTCCGGCAAAGAGCTCGAATCGAACACTACCTATTACTGGAAGGTGAGGATATGGGATAAAGCGAATCGTCCTTCTCCCTGGAGTACCCCTTCCTCCTGGTCCATGGGGCTGCTTGACAAATCCGACTGGCAGGCAAAATGGATTGGGATTTCATGCAATGAAAAAGAATCCAAAATGCCGGTTGATACACTTCTTGCACCCAGGGGTATTCCACCCGGTACACCTTCCCCAATGATCAGAAAAGAATTCCCGCTTGAATCCGGAGTCAAAAGAGCCATGGTTTATGTTTCAGCACTTGGATTGTATGAGCTCCATATAAACGGGGAAAAAGTTGGTGATCATCTCCTGGCTCCGGAATGGACAGACTATACCAAAAGGGTGCAGTACCAGACCTTTGATGTAACGGATATGCTGAAAGCGGGAGAAAATACCATCGGTGCAATGCTGGGTGACGGCTGGTATATCGGGACATTCGGACAATGGGGAGATGATGCCCGGAGAGGTAAAAACTATGGCAGCCTGGACAGAAAATTCCTGCTACAATTGGATATTGAGACAGCGGATGGAGAATCAACAACTGTTGTGTCGGATGAGACCTGGAAAGGATTTGCAGATGGTCCCATACGTTTTGCCGATATGTTCCTTGGAGAAACCATTGATACCAGGAAGAAAATTCCGGGATGGGACAATACAGGATTTGATGATTCGGAGTGGAACGCCGTAGATGTTTTTCCGGACCCTGGAATTGAGCTGGTTGCACAGATGCACGAACCCATCCGGGTTATCGATACACTCAGACCGGTAACCGTTACCGAATCCGATCCGGGTGTTTACATCATCGATATGGGGCAGAACATCACAGGATGGTGTCGTCTTGTAGCAAATGAGCCGGAAGGAACGAAGATCATGTTACGGCACGGTGAGAGACTAACTGAAGAAGGAGGGCTGTATACTCAAAACCTGCGCAGGGCTAAACAGGAGGATATCTTCATCACTTCAGGTAAAACCTACGATGTATTTGAGCCCCGGTTTACCAACCACGGATTTCAGTTTGTAGAAATAACAGGCCTTAGCAAAAAGCCTGATCTTTCCATACTCTCCGGTATCGCCATCTCATCGGATCCGGAACAAACCGGCAGTTTTGAATGCTCAAACCCTGAACTGAACAAGCTCTGGAACAATATTCTATGGACGCAACGGGACAACCAGCATGGTATCCCGACCGATTGTCCCCAGCGGGATGAACGAATGGGATGGATGGGCGACGCCCTGGTGTTCGCCCAGACTGCCATATACAACATGAACATGGCTCCCTTTTATGCGAAATGGATCCAGGATATCCGGGATGCACAGACTGAAAAAGGGGAATTTGCAGACTTTGCCCCACACCCCAACTGGGATAAACCGCACCTGAACGCACCGGGATGGGCTGATGCCGGACTGGTGGTTCCTTACCGTCTGTACCAGAACTATGACGACCTGAGAGTATTGGAAAAGCAGTATCAATCCGCAAAAAAATTCATCGGTTTCATCCACCAAACCAATCCGGACCTGGTATGGAGAAATCATGCGGGTAACCAATATGGTGACTGGTTAAACGGAGACCTGATCGATTCCGATGACTATCCCGAGGAAGGGGCTGCCATGCCAAGAGATGTTTTTGCCACCGCCTATTTTGCCTATTCAACACGAATCCTGGCTGAAATGGCTAACCTACTTGGCATCGATTCCGATGCAGAAAAATATTCAGTCCTTGCCGATTCAATACGACAGGTTTTTAATGACAACTTTGTATCCGGCGATGGAAAAATAACCGGTGATACCCAGGCAGGGTATGCGATAGCCCTGTATTTCAAATTGCTTCCCGATAGTCTGAAACAACCGGCTGTTAATCATATGCTGAGAAGGCTCGCGGATTACGATGGCCGGATTTCCACGGGCTTCCATTCAACAATACTATTGATGAAGGAACTTACGGATTGGGGATACACCCCGTTTGCTTATGAGTTACTGGAGAGTCATGAGTTACCATCCTGGTTGTATCCGATTGACCAGGGAGCTACCACCATCTGGGAAAGATGGGATGGCTGGGTTGAAGGAAGGGGATTCCAGGACATAGGGATGAACTCATTCAACCATTATTCTTTCGGTTCCGTTGCCGAATGGATGTACCGGACTATCCTGGGAATCAACCCGGATGAAGAGCACCCCGGATACAAACAGTTCATCATAAAACCCGAGCCCGGTGGAAGCCTCACCTGGGCAAAAGGAGAATACCGTTCGATCCATGGATTAATACGCAGCGAATGGAGGATTGAAAACGATCAGTTCATTATGAATATTACCGTACCGGTAAATACCCGTGCTGTTATTTACGTGCCCTCGGATTTCCCCGAATCCATAACTGAAGGCGGAGTGGAGGCAATTTATGCGCCCGGTGTACAATCCTCAGGAATGGATGAAAATCAGGGGATCTTTGAAGTTGGATCGGGTAAATACCAATTCGAATCGAAGTATTCAATACCCAATATAAAATGAAGGTCAGGTATTCCGGATTCCTGATTATAGCCATTTTCCTCCTGATTGTGGCATCGTTTTCATCATGTGACAACCGGTCATCCCATAGCAATACTGACCATCTGTTATGTCATATCAGTGTTGCCGATATAACACCGGAGGAACCTGTCTATCTGGCAGGATTTGCAAACCGGCAGGGAAAATCCGGATCGGTTCACAGGCCATTGCTGACCCAATGCCTCGTTCTGAAATCAAAACGGGAGCAGGTTTGTATTATCGTCAACGACCTGATGGAGGTTTCGTCTGTCTCTATCGGGAAAATTAAAGATTCTATTGCTAAATCAACAGGATTCCCGGGTGAACATATTTTCATCCATCAGACCCATACTCATTCCGCTCCCATCATGGATAAAATGGGCCTCGCATGGAGTGAAGCCAACGAGCGTTACCGTGAAAGCGTCCTCATAACCATTTCGGATAATGCCATCCGGACTATCTTAGATACGCTCGCGTTTATCCCATGCCGGATCAAAACCGGGTGTGCTGTATGCAACATTGGCATTAACCGGCGTGCTATTGATCCAGCTACAGGGAAAATGGTTATTGGCGAAAGTGCAGCGGGATTTTTCGATCCGGAGATCGGAATTCTTCAGTTTACGGATCTGGATAATGACCCGGTTGTAACCCTGTTTAACTATGCCTGTCATCCGGTTACACTGGGTTTTGAAAACCTTGCTGTTTCTCCTGATTTTGTGGGTGAAGCAAGGAGTACTGTTGAAGCGTTCTGGGGAGGGACAGCTCTCTTCCTGAACGGAGCTGCCGGAGATGTAAATCCCGTTAACGGTCTGGGTAGTTCAACTAAACTGGCAGATCAGGAAGGAAGCAAACTTGGAAATGCAGTCACGCAAGCTACATTGATGGAAGACACTGTTATGTGTCTTACGATCGATACCGACAGGATTATTCTGCCATACCGTAACAGGGAGCTCACACCAGACAGGATCCGGGAGGAGATTTTCCGAAAATGTTCAGAAACGACCGAATTTATTACCTGGGAAGAAGACGTAAAAAAGTGGGGAGAGAACATAATGAAGGAATGGGAAGAAAAACGATTGCCGGATAAACGGATAATGGAGGCAGGAGGTATACGGATCGGATCATCCATCCTTGCTTTTTCACAGGGTGAGGTATTCAATGAATACCACGCCCGGCTTAAGCGTTCTTTCACGGAAAGAATGATCCTGTTTGCGGGGTATACCAATGGTGAGTCGGGATACCTTCCGGATAAACAAGCTTTTAAAGAGGGTGGATATGAAGTGGACCAGGCATACATTTACCTGGGGGAACCTTCCCCCCTCCTACCCGCATCCGATTCAATCTTCTTGAATAAAATGAATGCACTGATCCGTAATCTTTTGTAACTTTAAAGGCATACCGGGTTGAAAACAAAAGGACAGGATACCCTATCAAAAAACAGATTAACAACTCAACATTCAACATAGGCAACATGGCACAGGAACACAAAATTACCATGCTGGGAACCGGGTTGATCGGATTGTTTTACACCATGACCCTGCATAACCTGCGTGGAAAAGATCGTGTCTTTTCTGTCTATTCAAGATCACTGGAAAAGGCTGAAAAATTTGCCCGCGAGTGGGGCATTCCAAGGCCCACTTCTGATCTGGCTGAGGCAATTAACGATCCGGAAACGGATACAGTGGTCATTGGACTGCCAAACCACCTGCATAAAGAGGCGGTCGCACTGGCTGTAAAAGCAGGAAAGAACATACTCTGCACCAAACCACTGGCAAGAAATGCTTTGGAAGCCAAAGAGATGCTTGATATGGTCGAGAAAGCCGGTCTGTTCAACGGGTACCTGGAAGATCTGGTTTATCCGCCAAAGACATTGAAATCGCTGGAATCCGTTAAGAATGGAGCCCTGGGTAAAATATTGTGGGTGCGATCCAGGGAAACACACGGTGGTCCCCACAGCGACTGGTTCTGGAACCTGGAACTCGCCGGTGGAGGAGCTATCGTGGATATGGGTTGCCACTGCATTGAAATCATCAGAAGCTTTATCGGAAAAGGGATCAAACCGGTTGAGGTGGTATGCTGGGCAGACACCCAGGTTCACCCCATTGAAGCAGAAGATCATGCCATTGGGCTCATCCGCTTTGAAAACGGTGCCATCGGACAGTTTGAAGTGAGCTGGGTGTTCCGCGGAGGAATGGACCTCCGTGATGAAATTGCCGGAACCGAAGGGACAATCTGGATCAATAACTTCCTGCGGACAGGATTCGAAATGTTCACCGCAACGGGGAAGGGAGGGTATGTTGCCGAAAAGACGGAAACCGATAAAGGATGGCTTTTCCCGGTTGGAGATGAAGTGCACGAACTGGGGTATAACAACATGTTTGCCGATATGTTCAATTCCATGGACAGTGGAAATGAACCGTCAGAAACCTTCTATGACGGATACGTGGTCAATGCAATCATGGATACCTGCTACCGGTCGGCAAAATCAAAAAAATGGGAGTCGGTAATCCTGGATGATTGGCGCGGTAAAGAAAAAATCCTACAGGAAAAAGAAATTGAAGAGATGGATGATAAATACATCGTCATTAAAAAGGAGCAGATGCCGGATGGACAGGTTAAGTTGATCCTGAAAGATAAAGAAGCGGGCAATATCATTCAAAAATTAATTAAATAAAAACCTATTGATCATGAAAAGAACCATTCAACAGACGATTGGTATGATCTGGTGCATCATTATTATGATATCCTGCAACCAGAAAACGGTCACCCTTGAATCCCTGCTCGAAGAGATGACAGACCGTCAGGGATTAACCCTCTACCCGGAACCGGCTTACAGCGTCAGGCAATTCAGCAGTTACGACAGGCGAAGCATCGCTCCAGACCAGGATGGCTGGTTTGCAAACGGTGATTATACGCAATTCGTCCGGGAGGAGGAGAATGAAGGAAGGCGTGAATTTGTCCTTTTTGACACAGATGGCCCCGGCGCTATCGTCAGGTACTGGATGACCTTTGCCGGAGCAGGAGCATCAGTAGGAACACTCAGGGTATACATCGACAACCAACCTGACCCGGTTATCGAAGACAATGTACTGAAAATCCTTAGTGGAGGATTGCTTGCCGGTGAACCGCTGAGTTCATCCGTATCTCCACTGACCGATTATCAAAGACGGGGGCATAATCTCTACCTGCCACTTCCCTATGCAGAACACTGTAAAATTACTTATGAGTGCGATTCGATCATCATTGAGGGAAACCGCCACAGACCCAGTGTCTATTACAACATCAACTACCGGACTTATGAACCGGGTACAATTGTTGAAAGCGTTACGAAAGAAGTACTGGCAGAAGCCAGAGAAAAAACAGATGAAACCAATGCGATCCTGATGGGATCCGGTCTCCAGGTCCCCGAAGCAGATGAGTTTAATGTCAACCAGCAGGTTGATCCGGGAGATACAGTGAGCCTGTTGCTGAAGGAAAAGTCACAGGCAATTGCTGAAATAGTGATCAGCCTGAACGCGGAAAACCTGAACCAGGCTCTGAGATCAACCGTACTCTCCATTTCGTTTGACGGCAACAATACCGTCTGGATTCCCGTGGGAGAATTTTTCGGAACAGGTTACCAGATTCATCCGTCAAATACCTGGTATACCCGGGTAACGGAAGAGGGAGAAATGAAAAGCCTTTGGGTAATGCCCTACAGGGAAAACAGCATCGTTAGCATCATTAATTTTGGTAATGATCCAGTGGATATCAATGCTAAAATCGGTGTGATTCATTATGCCTGGAAAAAGGGAAGCATGTATTTCGGTACCTCATGGCATGAATATTATCAAATCTACAGCGCAAAACCACGGTCAGATAAAGATCACGACTGGCATTTCGATGTGAACTACGTAACTCTTGAAGGAGAGGGGGTTTACGTTGGCGATGCATTGACCGTCTTCAATACCGCTGATGCCTGGTGGGGCGAAGGTGATGAGAAGATATTCGTCGATGGTGAAGATTTTCCCTCATGTATCGGAACCGGGACTGAAGATTATTACGGCTATGCCTGGTGCCGCCCGGAAATTTTTAGTCATCCCTTTATTGCTCAACCTACCGGTGCCGGTAATTTTAATCCGGGTATGACCGTGAACAGGCGCTACAGGTCCCTGGATGCAATGCCCTTTTCCACTTCCATCCAATCCGATATTGAACTATGGCACTGGGCACAGACAACGATAAACTATGCTATGACCGCATTCTGGTACGTAAAACCGGGATTCACCAGTAATATTAAACCGGATCCGGAAGTGGTAAAAGAACCGGTTGCAATGAAACGAACCGACATTTATCCGCCGGTTGTGGATGAGAATGGGTTACTTGAGGGTGAATGGATGGAAGTGCTGGATGCCGGTAATGGAACCGCAGGTGTCCAGTCGGGGTTACAGGTTGGATGGAGTGACAATTCACAACTCTGGTGGCGTAATGCTGAAAACGGTGATCAATTGAAAATCCGGTTCCTGTCTGATAAGGAAGGAGTATTTGCTATTTCCGGTATCCTGACACAAGCTGTTGACTATGGAATAATCCGTTTCAAAATCAACGACACAGCACTGCAAAAATCATTTAACGGGTATTTCCCGGATGGAGTAAAAACGGTTCCGTTCAGTTTTGGAATACATAAAATTCATGCCGGTGAAAACATCCTGACCGTGACGGTTACCGGTAAAGATCCAAAAGCAAAGCCCGGAAATATGGCCGGGATAGATTGCATTACATTTGAACCTGTCAGATAAAAATAAATTGTTTGTAACTCCCTTAAAGAATCGATATATAATGAGAACCTCCAACCTGTTAATACTGATGCTGGCTCTGGTTTCCTGCCAACCCAAACAGCAAAAAACAAGTGAATCTGAATGGATTCAGTTGTTCAATGGTACAGACCTTACCGGATGGAATATAAAAATTTCCGGCTATGAACTGAATGACAATTTCAAAAACACCTTCCGTGTTGAAGATGGCTTGCTGAAGGTCCGGTACGATGAATATGAAACGTTCAACGGTGAATTCGGTCACATTTTTTTCAACCAGAAGTTTTCCCATTACAAATTAAGGGTTGAATACCGGTTTGTGGGAGAGCAGGTCCAGGGTGGTCCGGTATGGGCATACAAAAACAACGGGGTAATGTTTCATTCCCAGTCTGCAGAAAGTATGGGATTGCATCAGGATTTTCCTGTCTCGGTTGAAGCCCAGCTCCTGGGTGGAACGGGTGAAGGTGAAAGAACGACAGGAAATGTATGTACGCCGGGCACAAACGTGGTTATGGATGGCAGGCTCATAACTGACCATTGCATCCCTTCACATTCAAAAACCTATCATGGAGAAGAGTGGATCACATTTGAACTGGTGGTTAAAGGAGATGAGATCATTCATCATATGGTGAACGGAGATACGGTAATGACCTATTCCAAGCCCCAGATTGGAGGAGGGAATAAGCCAGAAGATTACCCGGTACCCGATGGCACACCATTAACGGAAGGATACATTGCCCTGCAGGCAGAGAGTCATCCTACTGATTTCCGGAAGATCGAACTGCTGGATCTCAATAAAAAATAGATTTTCATAATTGAATGAGTCACAAGAAAATTGTCTTACATAATTCATTGATTATGCAGCGAAAAATCATTAGTTTTAAAACAAAAGGAAAGAACCAATAACCATTAAAACAAACAGCATGAAAAAAGAACTCAGTCGCCGGTCATTTCTTAAGATCTCCGCCCTGTCAGGAGCCATGCTGGGCATTTCCGGGATTGGATGCAAACCAGAGAAACAGCCCGGAGCAGAAGAGATCCTGGAGAATATCAGTAAGGATGTTCCGGGAAAAGGTACATCGGTAATTGGATTGACAGTACCACCCATTACCCAGGTAAAAGTCGGAATCATTGGATTGGGAAACCGGGGATTTGGAATGACAGGGCTCGTGAATGCTCTCTGCCCGGATAAAGCCATCATCACTGCCATATGTGATATCCAGCAGGATAAAGTTGACCGCACCTTCGAGTTTCTGAGAAAGGGAGGGCAAAATCCTGCTCTGTATGGAGGCACTGAGGATGCCTGGAAAGAGATGGTGGCAAGGGATGATATTGACCTGGTCCTGATATTCACACACTGGGATCTTCATGCTCCCATGGCCGTTGAATCCATGCAGCGGGGGAAGCATGTAGCTGTTGAAGTGCCTGCTTCATACACGGTGGAAGGTTGCTGGCAGCTGGTAAACACAGCAGAAGAGACACAGAAAAATTGCATGATGCTCGAAAATGTATGTTATGGAGCCGAGGAGCTCTGGATATTGAACATGGTCAAAAACGGAGTGTTTGGCACATTGACCTATGCCGAAGCAGCCTATATACACAACCTGAGGACAGGCTACCTGTTCAGTGATGCTTATTATAACAAATGGAGGATCAGGCACCATGTTGCCAGGGATGGTAACCTATACACGACGCATGGATTAGGACCGGTAGCCCAGTATATGAATATCGAACGGGGTGACCGTTTCGAATACATGGTATCGATGAGTTCCCTGCAGGCATCCCTGTCCGAGTACTCTAAAACCGTTGATCCCGATAATGAGTTCTATAACCGTACCGATTTCAAGCACGGTGACATGAACAGCAGCCTGATAAAAACCGCACTGGGCAGGACAATCCTGGTCCAGCACGATGTAGTCACACCAAGACCCTACAGCCGGATCAATGCCCTTGCCGGGACACATGCCTTCCACGAAGGTTATCCCAGCCGCCTTTCCATTGAAGGGAAGGGCCACGGATGGCTTCCGGATGAAGAATACAAGGAATACCGCAACAAATACCAGCACCCGATCTGGGAAAGCCTGAAAGAACCGATTGAAAAGTACGGGGGACACGGAGGGATGGATTTTGTTGAGATCTACCGGCTGATTGATAACCTGAACAGGGGTCTACCCCTGGATATGGATATCTATGACGGTGCCTCATGGAGTGTTGTTGGACCCCTTTCGGAGATATCGGTTGAGCTGGGTTCCGCCCCTGTAAAATTTCCAGACTTTACCCGGGGAGAATGGACGAAAGAGAGAAAGCTGGGTATCCTGGATCATGCATAAAAAACTCTATACCTATACGTTTGTTGCTGCCCTGGGAGGGTTGTTGTTTGGCTTCGATACCGCGGTGATCAACGGTGCTATGCCCTTCTTTACCGATTATTTCCATTTAACAGAAGCCATGCAGGGTTGGGCTGTCAGTTCAGCCCTGATTGGTTGTATTATCGGGGCCCTGTTTATCGGGAAACCAGGAGATATTTTTGGCAGAAGAAGGATGCTTCGTTTCCTGGCGTTGCTGTTCCTGGTTTCTGCACTCGGTACGGGATTGGCTCCGAACCTCAACTGGTTTGTCTTTTTCCGGTTTATCGGTGGCCTGGCAGTGGGCGGATCCTCTGTTCTGTCTCCGATGTATATTTCCGAGATCGCCCCTCCCCTGTTAAGGGGAAGGTTAACCATTACCTTCCAGCTGGCGATCGTCATCGGGATACTGGTTGCCTTTTTTTCCGACTATCTCCTGCTGAACACCGGGGCAAACAACTGGCGGTGGATGTTCATCATGGAAGGATTGCCTGCCATGGTATTTTTTGCCCTTCTGTTCATGGTTAGTAAAAGCCCGCGGTGGCTGGTTAAGAATGGTGATCTGGAGAGTGCCCGTCAGGTTATCATGGAAGTCAATCCGGAAGCCGATGCGGAAATTGTCCTGGAAGAGATCAAGCAATCCATTGATAAAGAGATTATTTCAAGAAGCATTTACCTGTTCAAAAAGCCATTTTTAAAGCTGGTGATCATCGGAATAATGATCGGTTTCTTTAATCAGTTCACGGGGATAAATATCATCATGTATTATGCTACCGATATTTTCCGTTCGGTAGGATTCTCCACCGATTCTGCCATTGGACAAACCGTTATCATCGGTTTCACCAACCTGGTTTTTACCCTTGTGGCCATGAAGGTTATCGATCAATTCGGACGCAAAAACCTTCTCCTTGTGGGCTCCCTGGGAATGACCGTTTTCCTGGGATTGTTTGCCTGGGCTTATATCTCCGGGGCGATCGAAAGTTTTATTCTGCTAATTTTCCTCATTGGCTTCATTGCTTTCTTTGCCTCCTCGCAGGGTGCTGTCATATGGGTATTGCTGGCTGAGATGTTCCCCAACAACATTCGCGCCAGGGGAACCGCTATCGGATCCTTTTCACACTGGTTTTTCAATGGCCTGAGTTCGTTCCTTTTCCCTGTCGTTGTCGGAGCTTTCAACAGCGGTAAGGGAATTGGCTATATTTTCGGATTCTATGCAATCGTTACCTTTTTCAGTTTTTTCTATTTTAAAAGGCACCTGGTAGAAACCAAAGGGAAATCCCTTGAGGAGCTTGAAAAAGTAACCGTAAAAAGATAAAACCGGATATACAATAACCCGATAGAATTTTCTCAAATAGTAGCTTTGTTCAGAAAAGTACATTTTCTGATGATAAATAGTCTTCAAAATGAAGAAAACCACGATCCTTTATCCATTAGTCTTTTACCTGTTTATTTCCCCCGGATATTCCCAAACGGCTAATATTACAGAAGAGGCAGTCTCCCTCCCAACCTATCCGTTTTCTTCTCCTGATCCGGTTCCACACCCGGGAAGGATTTATCCATACTTCCGGTATGATGGCTATTCAGCGGAACCGGTTACCAGTGAATGGAATATGGTGAAAATGGAAAATGATTTTATCGAAGTATACATCACTCCCGAGATTGGGGGAAAGATCTGGGGTGCTATTGAGAAATCTTCCGGAAAGCAGTTCATCTACTTCAATCACAGTGTAAAATTCCGGGATATAGCCATGCGTGGTCCATGGACTTCAGGAGGTATAGAGATCAACTTTGGTGTGATCGGGCATGCTCCAACATGCTCAACACCTGTCGATTATTATCTTCGAAAATTCGATGATGGAAGCGTCAGTTGCTTTATTGGGGCTACCGACCTTTCCTCCAGGACTGAGTGGAGGATTGAGATAAACCTTCATCCGGACAGGTCCTATTTCACCACAAATGCACTCTGGATCAATCCTACTTCTCAGGAACAATCCTATTACCACTGGATGAATGGATCCGTTAAAGCCGATGGAAATCTTGAATTTTCCTATCCGGGAAATGCTTATATCGGGCATAATGGTGTTCCCTCCTCATGGCCCGTAGATCCGGAAGGAAGAAACATCTCTTTGTACGAAAAAAACAACTTCGGAAGTTATAAGTCATATCATGTACTCGGAGAATACAACAACTTTTTTGGAGGATACTGGCATGATGATGATTTCGGGTTTGGACGATATGCAAATTACGATGACAAACCAGGAAAGAAGATTTGGATCTGGGGGCTTTCAAGGCAAGGAATGATCTGGGAAGATCTTCTTACCGACAGGGATGGTCAGTATGTTGAGATCCAATCGGGGAGACTCTTTAACCAGGAATCAGTATCCAGTACGTACACACCCTTTAAACACCGGGGATTCCCTCCCTACTCTACCGATATCTGGGCAGAGCATTGGTTCCCGGTAAAGAATACCAAAGGAGTTGACCGTGCCATTCCTGAAGCATCAGTTAACCTTGAGATGATGAATGATTCTTTGCACACCTGGGTCTGTTCCAACACCTATCTCCGCGATACGCTTACCATCCTTTCCGAATCAAGTACGATCGTTGAGCAACTTGTAACATTACGTCCAACCGAAACAGCACATTACAGCTTCGCCTTTGAAGGTAATCCTGAAAATGTCTCGATAAAACTCGGGCAAAAATATATCATTGGTCCCGGAGGAACATCCGGACAGGTTCTTTCACGACCACTTGAATTATCAGCATTTGATTGGAATTCCGTGTATGGATTATACCTGCTTGGAAAAGAAAATTTTCGCCAGCGTTCCTATTCCGAAGCTGCGAGTTTATTTCAGGAATGTCTTCAAAAGGATCCAGATTACCTGCCTGCATTAAACGGGTTTGCGCAGGTTAAACTGAAACAACTTGAATTTCAGGAAGCATGGGAATTTACCCGGAAATCCCTGTCAATCGACACCTATGATCCTGAAGCAAATTTCTACTATGGAATCGCAAGCCTGAAAA
>CAYZVJ010000051.1:19399-21237 GCA_964481765.1 uncultured Rikenellaceae bacterium
ATCGACACCTATGATCCTGAAGCAAATTTCTACTATGGAATCGCAAGCCTGAAAACGGGCCGGATTGCTGATGCAAAAGATGGATTTTCCATTGCAGCAGCATCTGCTGGTTACCGGTGCGGTTCCTATAACGAACTGGCAACGATTTATTTCAGGGAAGGTGATATGGATAAAGCGCTCGAATATTCCCAGAAAAGCATGCTTTATAATCGTTTGAATTTACCAGGTCTTGAGCTGATGGCGCTTATCTACAGGAAAATGGGGATGAAAGACCAGGCAACCGCGATCTTAATTGATCTTTTAAATATTGACCCGTTGAATCATTTTGGCCGGTTTGAAAAATTCCTTCCTGAAGGTGTTGAAAAAGCAAAGGATGAACTTGCCATGCTTATCAGAAATGAGCTCCCACAGGAAACGTTTCTGGAAACAGCCCTGAAATATGTTAATCTTGGTTGTTACCCCGAAGCTATCCGTGTGCTGGAGCGGGCTCCTGAACATCCCATGGTCCTTTACTGGTTAGCATACCTGAATGCACTCTCGGGGAAACCTGTTGCAGCAAATCAATTCCTGGAAAAAGCAAACCAGCTCTCTCCATACCTTGTTTTTCCTTTCAGGGAAGAATCGACAGAACTGTTAAAATGGGCCATTGCCTCTTCAACCTCATGGAAACCAAAATATTACCTCTCACTGATCTACTGGAACAACGGCCAGATCCGGATGGCCAGATCATTATTCGAGGATTGTGGAAATGATCCGGACTATCCAGCTTTTTACATTGCCAGAGGAAATTTTTATTCGGAAACGGATTTCGCAATCGCTCAAAATAACTACCTGAAGGCACTTGAACTGGATCCTTATTCCTGGAAGGCAGGATATCGAATTGCCCATTATTATATGACGAATGGGAAACTGGAAGATGCAGTAAGGATATCAGAGGAGTATTTTCAAAAATTTCCCGAAAATTATTTTCTGGGGCTTCAATGCGCTGACCTGCTTAATAAAACAGGTCAGTATGAACACAGCATTAATCTATTGAAAAATCTAACGGTTCTTCCTAATGAAGGAGCCACCTCAGGCAGGTTGATCTGGCGCGATTCCAACCTCAGGGAAGCCGTCCAATCCATGATTCAGCAGGATCACCAGGCTGCACGTGATCATATTGAACTGGCCCTGCAGTGGCCGGAAAACCTGGGTGTTGGCAAACCATATGATGTGGACGAGAGACTGGAAAACTTTTTACTGGTCGCAATATATAAATACGCCGGCCGGGAAGAAGAATTATCAGCTGATCAACAAACGATTATTGATTTTCCATTATCTGAAACCTTGTCTGCTGAAGATTTCATTACAGCATGGACGTTAAAAATGAAAAATCGAGAAAAAGAGGCAGATCATATAATGAACAAATTTGAAAACCTTCCCGGAAACATGGCTTTACAATGGTGTCTGGCAATATACAATGGAGAATTTAAGATGGCTGTGGAAATCCTTGAAAAATCAAACTATGATTCCCGAAGAGGAAAGGATCTGACGCTTGACCTTCTTATCCAGTTACATGAAAATACAAACTTTTTTCAGTAAGGGTGATTTTCTGAAACAACATGTCCCGTAGGGATGCCTGTCCGACCGGTTTTACCCGCCGAAACCACTTAAGCGGTGTAGGTGGGCAGGCGGTCCCATGGCAAAACAGCCGGGAACAACATGGAACGATATGAAACCATATGAAACAGTAAAAATTTTGTTTGCAGCGATAGCATGTATAATCTTTATCGCTGTCATCCCGGGTTGCAATCCTGAACCACCCAAACCCAACTTTCTCTTCATCCTGGTTGATGATC
>CAYZVJ010000052.1:0-21198 GCA_964481765.1 uncultured Rikenellaceae bacterium
TGTTCCTGACGGATCCGGGATCAAATCCGATTTTAGTCGGATCGGTCGAATCGGGCAGGGACGAATTAATATGGCGGGGAAATGCGGTCCGTGATTTTCTGCACAGGAGTGAACAATGGGGAAAAGCGTATCTTTCCATTCGATTACCCGGAGAGATCCTTCGGCAGAAAAACCTGGTTTTCAAGATGTATCTCTGGAACCGGGGCCGGGCTGATTGTTATATCGATGATTTTGAGGTTACGGTTCATGCCGGGAAATCAGAGATTATATGGATTGTTTGAAAAGATTGATTAACACAACAATGAAAAAGAGCCTTCCTTTCTTCATAATCCTTTTTTTCCTGCTGGTTTACCTGTTATTTCCTTCTCATAACTCTTCTATTGATGCCTATTACTATGCTGCCTCGATCAGGCATTCAGGAGAGTTGTTCCATCCCCATCATCTATTATATAATTTTACCGGCTACGTTTGCCTGAAAGCGGTTGAGTCTATCGGAATATTCCCGGATGTTCTTGCTTTCCTGAAAATGGTGAATGCCCTGGTTGCTGCGGTATGCCTGATTGCGGTCAACTGTATTTTCAGGCAGATGGGCAAGGATACTTTAGAAATAGCAGGTTTTCTGATCCTTACCGGTAGTAGTTTTGCCTTATGGCGGTTTGCCACTGAAAATGAAACCTATCTTTTCCCACTGGCATTGTCATTACTTGCCAGTTCCTATTTCATCCGTTACCTGAATTTAGGTAAGTTACGGTATCTATTCCTGACCGGTACGTTTGGGAGCCTGGCGATACTGTACCACCAGATACACCTGTTCTGGTGGCTGGGGCTTTATATCGGAGTTATTGTTCACAGCAGGAGGTGGAGGGCAATTATCTTATACGGGTTACCAGCACTGCTGATCCCTCTTGTCTATGGTATTGTTTACATTGTTTTGCGTAACAGCGCAGCGATAAGTGGTAACCTGGTACATTTCATTTTCAGGGATGTTTATGCCGGAGGAGTGGATATGACCTTTGACTGGTCGAATCTCTACCTTACAGGTATAAACTTTGTGCGTTCCTACATCCAGGTACATGGATTGATGTTTTCCTTGATCAGGAAAAGTCTGCTGTATATTATTCCCGGGATTATTGCATCAGGGCTGCTGGTCGCAGCCCTGATTCAAAAACGGTTAATTACTCAGCCCATTCGGGGTGAAACCGGAATATTTGTCAAAACGCATGTTTACATTTTTATCCTGCAGTTGATCTTTGTATTCTATGCTGTAGGAAATGCCGAGTTCATGGTAATGCTTCCGGTATTGAGTTTCCTGATCATTGGTGGGTTGTATGATATAAGAAAGCGATCCCTCTACCTTGCCGGGGCCGCCCTTTTTATATGGAACATGGGTTATGGCATACTGCCGGTTTGGAAAACCGATCACACGCCTCATCAGGAGATCATAAAGTGGGCGGAAACTCATCCATCGGATCTTTTTATCCTCATGTCAGACCAGCACATCATCAGCAAGGTTTATTATTCAACCGGAACAGAGGTGTTACCGAACATTCAAAAAGCTCCGGAGCACATGGTTTCACGGGGTCAGCCGCTTTCCATTCTGCATGAAAGGATAGAGGAATACCTGAAATCGGGGAGGAGGGTGTTCACCGATTGCATTGACCGGCCCTGCATCATTACCCGGGAGCAGCTCCTTGACCGGGGGATTAACCGGGAATTTTTCAGTCGGTACAGTGCTATACCGGTTGATTCCATAACTACTGTTGTGGGCATCTATTATGTCCATGAAATCGGTAAAGGGGGGTTACCTCCAGGTTAGTCCGGATGGTATGGTTGGAGCCGGTCAGAGGGTTTTTTTCACTTCCACTTCCTGGTATCCTTCGATGATGTCACCCACTTTAATATCGTTGAAGTTAGCTACATTCAGGCCACATTCATAACCGCTGGAGACCTCTTTCACGTCTTCCTTAAATCGTTTGAGTGAACCCAGTTCACCGGTGTACACCACGATTCCTTCGCGGATAACGCGAATCTGAGTATTTCGCTGCATTTTTCCTTCTTTGACGATGCATCCGGCTATGGTTCCAACTTTAGTGATCTTAAAGGTGTCACGGACTTCAAGTGTTGCTACAATTTCTTCTTTCACTTCAGGGGACAACATTCCCTCCATGGCTGCTTTGATTTCCTCAATGGCGTCATAGATGATGGAGTATAAGCGAATATCGATCTCCTCTTTATCAGCCAGTTTGCGGGCGCCCAGTGAAGGACGGACCTGGAATCCGATAATAATTGCATTGGAAGCGACAGCCAGAAGCACATCCGATTCGGAGATCTGTCCAACCGCTTTGTGTTTGACATTGACCTGGATCTCTTCGGTTGAGAGTTTAATCATGGAGTCAGCGAGTGCTTCCACCGAGCCATCCACATCACCCTTAATGATGATGTTTAACTCCTGGAAGTTGCCGATGGCGATCCGTCTGCCGATCTCCTCCAGTGTGATGTGTTTTTGTGTCCGGATTCCCTGTTCTCTCTGAAGCTGTTCCCGTTTGTTAGCTATTTCTTTGGCTTCCCGGTCACTATCCAGGACATTAAATTTATCGCCTGCCTGGGGAGCGCCGTTTAAACCGAGGACGAGAACCGGTGTTGCCGGACCGACTTCTTCCACTTTATGTCCCCTTTCGTTGTACATGGCTTTGGTGTGCCCGTAATAACTGCCGGCGAGGAGTATATCACCCAATCGCAGGGTACCTGCTTCGACCAGGACGGTTGCCACGTACCCACGGCCTTTGTCCAGGGAGGATTCGATGACTGTGCCCAGAGCGGATTTATTGGGGTTGGCTTTTAATTCGAGCATTTCTGCTTCCAGCAGCACTTTTTCAAGCAGTTCATCAACGTTTGTCCCATGTTTCGCAGATATCTCCTGTGACTGATACTTTCCTCCCCAATCCTCGGTCATGAAATTCATATTGGCCAGTTCTTCCTTAATTTTTTCAGGATTTGCGGAGGGTTTATCAATTTTATTGATGGCAAAGATAATGGGAACGCCTGCAGCATGGGCATGGTTGATTGCTTCCACCGTTTGAGGCATGACGTTATCGTCGGCTGCCACAACAATGATTGCAATGTCGGTTACCTGTGCTCCACGAGCACGCATGGCGGTGAATGCCTCATGGCCAGGTGTATCCAGGAAGGTTATTCTTCTCCCGTCGTCGAGGCTGACATTATAGGCACCAATATGCTGTGTGATAGCTCCGGCTTCGCCTGCGATAACGTTTGTTTTTCGTAGGTAATCGAGAAGTGATGTTTTTCCATGGTCGACGTGTCCCATAACCGTAACAATAGGAGGACGGAATACCAGATCCTCCGTCTTGTCTTCCTCCACGTTAATGGCTTCCAGGGCTTCAATGCTGATGAACTCCACTTTGTATCCAAATTCATCAGCGATCAGTGACATGGTTTCTGCATCCATTCTCTGGTTAATGGATACGAGCAGACCCAGGCTCATACAGGTAGAGATCACATCGTTGGGTGAAACATTCATCATGTTTGCCAGTTCATTTACCGAAACAAATTCGGTTACTTGCAGGATATTTTTTTCCTGTTCTTTTTTCTCTACAGCTTCCTGTTGTTTCAGGCTAACAGCATCTCTTTTTTCTCTTCTGTATTTTGCTCCTTTGGATTTCCCTTTGGTGGTTAACCGGGCTAACGTTTCCTTGATCTGTTTCTGCACATCCTCCTCATTCACTTCCTGGTGGAGTGGTTTTTTCTTTTTCTTTGCGGCTGTTTTTTTTGTTTCCTTGGAGATTTCTTCAGCCAGGATTTTCTCAGGATCATCTTCAATACTTACCCGTTCTTTATCTTTTCTGATCCTTTTTCTTCTTTTCTTTCTGGAGTCGTCATCGCTGGATGATGCAACCAGTTTCTTTTTCTCTTTTTCTTCTTTTTTTGGAAGGTCGATCTTTCCAATGACAGTTGGTCCGGTAAGTTTTTTAATTTCGGATTTGTAAACCCTTTTTTCTTCTTTTTGGGGAACCTCCTCTTCCTTAACGGCTTCTTCTTCAGCGATGGGTGGTTCTTCTGCCACCTCTTTTATCTCTTTTGTTTCTTTTGCGGCAGGTTTTTCTTTCTCTTTATCTATCTCCACTTTTCCGACCACCTTTAAAGCAGGTTCTTCCTTTTTTTCAGAGGGTTCAACGATAACCTCCTTTTCTTTCTCTTCATCGGGTTTCTTTTCTGCTTCCTCTGCAGGAGGTTTTTCAGCAGGCTCTTTCACGGTTTCAGTTTCGGGTATTTTATCCACGATGTCGGCTGCACCGCTTGAGTCTTTTATCAACACCTCCTCTTCCTGTTCAGTTTGTTCTACAGCTACTTCATCTTCGGGGGCTTCTTCTTTTTCCTGGGTCTCCATAAAATGACGCATGCTCAGCTTTTCCGACTCCTTTTTGACAGTGATTTCGCTACTGTATTCAACAGCAAGAAGATCATATGCTTCGGGGGGTAACTTGGTATTGGGATTCGCATCAACATCAAAGCCCTTCTTATGCAGGAATTCAATGATGGTTGTAATACCTACATTAAACTCCCGTGCAGCCTTGCTCAATCGTATTGCTTTTGTCCCTTGTACCATAACCTTTTCTTCACCTAATGAAATTGCCTAGATGCAATGCAAATATATAAGATATGCTATAAAATAATCCTTTTGCAATGAATTATTCGAATTCGGTTTTAAAAACTTTAATTACTTCACGGATCGTTTCTTCCTCAAGATCGGTCCGTTTCACCAGGTCTTCAACAGAGAGGTCAAGAACACTTTTAGCCGTATCACAACCGATGGCTTTCAGTTCATCCAGGATCCACCCTTCGATTTCATCAGCAAATTCATCCAGGTTCACATCCTCTTCATCTTCAGTGCCGGCTTCACGATACACATCAATTTCATACCCTGTCAGCTGACTTGCCAGTTTGATGTTTAACCCTCCCTTACCGATAGCCAGTGACACTTCGTCTGGTTTCAGATACACTTCGGCACGTTTTGCTTCTTCATCCAGCTTAATGGATGTGATCTTAGCCGGGCTCAGTGATCTGGTAATATAGAGTTGCGTATTGGTAGTATAATTGATCACATCAATGTTCTCATTTTTCAATTCACGCACAATTCCATGAATTCTTGATCCTTTCATGCCGACACATGCTCCAACAGGATCGATTCGTTCATCGTATGATTCAACGGCAATTTTTGCTCTTTCTCCCGGGATACGGACAATTTTCTTAATGGTGATCAACCCGTCGAAAATTTCCGGGACCTCCAGTTCAAAGAGTCGTTCCAGAAATATGGGTGATGTCCTGGAAAGGAGAATCAACGGGGTATTGTTTTTCAGTTCAACGGATATAACAACTGCGCGTATGGTATCTCCCTTTCTGAAATAATCGGAAGGGATCTGTTCCATTTTGGGAAGGATCAGTTCGTTTCCTTCATCATCAAGGATCAGTATTTCACGTTTCCACACCTGGTACACCTCTCCGGTAACAATATCTCCGATACGGTCTTTGTACTTGGTGTACACGTTGCTCTTTTCGAGATCCAGGATTCTGGCGGTCAGGTTTTGGCGGAGCGCAAGAATTGCACGACGGCCAAAATCAAACAATTTCACCTCATCCGTAACCTCTTCACCTACTTCATAGTCATCATCAATCAGTTTTGCTTCGGAAAGTTTGATCTGGAGATTTTCATCCTCAAGTTCATCATCCTCAACCACCTCCCTGTTGCGCCAGATTTCAAAATCACCTTTGTCGATGTTGATAATGACATCAAAGTTTTCATCTGTTCCATATTTTTTTTGAAGCAGATTTCTGAAAACATCTTCCAGGACACTCATCATTGTTGCACGGTCGATATTTTTCAACTCCTTGAACTCAGAAAACGTGTCGATAAGATTTAAATTTTCCATCCTCTCACAGTATTAATAGTCAATAACCGGTTTAGTTGTTTTTATCTGATCAAAATCAAAAAAACGGCAAGTCTCTTCCGGGTTGCTATTCTTTTGCTGATCTGGTTTCATAATACATTCAAGTTCAATACCCTTCTTTGAAACGGCAATCAATTTTCCTTGCTGTTTATGCCCGTCCATAAAAACCACCTCTACCATTTTGTTAAGGTGCTTCTCATATTGCCGCTGGACCCTGAAGGGCATGTCCAATCCGGGAGAAGAAACCACCAGGTTATAATCCCCGGATTCCCTGCCGAGATGATCCCCGATAAACCGGCTGATCCCAGCACATTCATCAATCGTTATTCCCTCATCTTTATCAACCCGGATTGTAATTTCATTTCCCTTACCAATCCTGATATCCACAATGAAGAGATCACCATTCCGGTATTTCTGTTCAATCAGTTCCCGTATTTGTTCTTCCGATATCATCCAATCTCTATAAAAATAGGGGACCAATGTCCCCTAAAATATTATACAACCCGTCATTCAGAGCGCAAACTTAATGATTATTATTGAAACTCCAAAATTTATGGTTCTTTATCTGGTTGTCATAACGGCATGGCAGGTATGGGGTGAAACGGGAATTTAACGGGTTATTTGCGGCACGGAACAACCACTATTCCGGTGCGGGTGGTTTTTCTATTTGGTAGAGATTCAGATTGTTCGTATTTTCAACCGGTAATTTGTTATAAATAATCAGTGAATTGGTCAAACAAGAAAAAGATCATTAATGATCCGGTTTATGGATTCATAAACATTTCTTCCGAGACCCTTTTTGATCTGATTGAACATCCCTATTTTCAGCGATTACGAAGGATAAAGCAGCTTGGGTTAACCAATTTTGTTTACCCGGGAGCAACACATACCCGGTTCCAGCATGCACTGGGTTGCCTTCATCTGATGGGCTCTGCCATTCAGGTTATCCGGTCGAAGGGGATCAGCATAACCGACGAGGAGGCCGAAGCAGTGTCCGCTGCCATTCTGCTTCATGATATTGGGCATGGTCCTTTTTCCCATGCACTCGAATTCAGCATCATAAAACGCATTACACACGAAGATCTCTCCCGTCTGTACCTTGAGTTTTTCAATACACTGATGGGGGGCAGGCTGGATATGGCCATTCGTATATTCGAGAACAGCTATCATAAAAAATTCCTTAATCAGCTTGTTGCCAGCCAGCTTGATATGGATAGACTGGATTATCTTCGAAGGGATAGCTTTTTTACGGGTGTTACCGAAGGAGTAATCGGTTCAGACAGGATTATTAAAATGCTCAATGTGGTCGATGATCAACTGGTGGTTGAATCAAAGGGTATTTATTCAATAGAGAAATTTCTGATTGCACGCCGATTGATGTACTGGCAGGTTTATCTGCACAAAACGGTGCTGGCCGCTGAACAGCTATTGGTCAAGATACTGAAACGTGCAAAAGAACTGGCACATGAGAAGAAGGAACTTTTTGCCACCCCTTCGCTTCGGTTTTTCCTTTACAACGATATTACACGGGAGAAGCTTTTTTCGTCCGCTCCGGCGTTTGATGCGCAACTGGTGCTGGATCATTTCTCAAAACTTGATGATAATGATATCATTGCCTCTGCAAAGGTGTGGTCTGATCATGAGGATTTCACCCTCTCATTCCTTTGTAAAGCGATGCTTAACAGGGAGTTATTCAGGATTGAGATCCAGAATGAACCATTTGAAGCGGACTACATTGACCGGATCAGGAAGAGGGTGAGGGAGGAGATGAAGGTTGAAGAGGAGGTGCTGGACTATTTCATTTTCACGGACTCGGTTAGCAATTATGCCTATCTGCCGGATGAACCTCAGATAAAAATCCTTGGTAAGAACAATAAACTGACTGATATTGCACAGGCTTCGGATATGTTGAATATATCTGTCCTTGCAAAAACGGTCCGGAAATATTTTTTATGTTATCCGAAAAACATACAAATACAATAGATCAAAAAACAGAACGTTATTCACTCGTTTGATTAACAAATTGTAAAAACATGGAATTTACAGCAAAAACCATCGCAGAATTTCTTCATGGAGAGATCGTTGGTAATCAGGATATTACGGTAACCACGGCATCGAAAATTGAGGAAGGGAAAAAAGGAACCATCTCGTTCCTTGCTAATCCAAAATACATGAAATACATCTACACGACAGAGGCGTCCATTGTTCTCGTAAACAGGGATTTTGAGCCGGAACGTGACATTGGATGTACGTTGATTAAAGTGGATGATGCCTACCAGGCTTTTGCATCGTTGCTGGAACTTCAAGAACAGGCAAAACCGGTGAAAACCGGGATAGATAAGACAGCCATTGTGGAGAAGAGTGCAAAAACAGGGAAGGAGATTTACCTGGGTGCATACACCTATATCGGTGAACATGCCGTAGTTGGTGATCATGTAAAAATCTACCCCCAGGTCTATATAGGGGATCATGTCGAAATTGGAGATCATACGATCATTTATCCCGGTGTTACGGTATATGAAAATAGTAAAATCGGGAAGGATTGTGTGATCCATTCCGGCACCGTTATCGGATCGGATGGTTTTGGATTTGCTCCACGGACTGATCAGGGTTATAAGAAAGTACCTCAGATTGGAAACGTGGTGATTGAAGACTGGGTGGAGATTGGTGCTAATACTACTATTGACAGGGCAACGATCGGTTCAACCATCATAAGAAGGGGTGTAAAATTAGACAACCTGATCCAGGTTGCTCATAATGTTGAGATTGGTGAAAATACGGTTATTGCAGCTCAAACAGGAATCTCCGGTTCTGCCAGGGTGGGTAAGAATTGTATGTTCGGTGGTCAGGTAGGATTAGCAGGACACCTTACCATCGCCGATGGAGTGAAAATCGGAGCTCAGGCGGGTGTCCCCTCCAGTATCGAGGAACCGGGAAAGATCATACAGGGAACTCCGGCACAGGAGCTACGGCAATTTCAACGATCTTCCATTGTTTTTCGCAGACTTCCTGATCTGAAAGCGAAGATTGATGAACTGGAAAAAGAGCTGAACGCGTTAAAAAAGAGGTAGAAACCCGTTTTATTGATCAGTCCATCTGGATTTTTGGCCTTACTGTCGTCACGCTGGAATGAACCAGATATATTGTTTTTTTGTATCTTTCGCGAAATTTTCGAATAAACCATGGCAGAAAAGCAGAGAACCATCAGTAAACCCATAACATTATCGGGGAAGGGGCTTCATACCGGATTGGATGTGGCAGTTACCTTTAAACCCGCTCCCGAAAACCATGGGTATAAATTTTGCAGGATCGATCTGCCTGAACGGCCGGTCATCCATGCTCTTGCTGAACATGTCGTCGATACATCAAGGGGAACCACCCTTGAAGAAGGAGGTGTAAAAGTGTCTACCATTGAGCATGTATTGGCTGCTTTCTTCGGATCTGAGGTCGATAATGCCCTCATTGAGATCAATGGCCCGGAAGCACCCATTATGGGTGGGAGTGCGAAGAAATTTGTAGATGCGATAAAAGAGTCGGGGATTGTTGAACAAAACGCCAAAAGAAACTACTTTGTCGTTCACGAAAAAATCACCTTCTCCGATGAAGAACATGGGATTGACGTGATCATCTATCCCGATGATCACCTGAGCTTTAACGTGTTGATCGATTACAATTCGCCCATCCTCGGGAACCAGTATGCCATTCTGGATCATCTAACCGATTTTGAAAAGGAGATCTCCATGTGCAGAACCTTCTGCTTTTTTCATGAATTGGAGACGCTGGCAAAGCAAAACCTGATCAAAGGGGGAGACCTTGATAATGCCATTGTCATCCTTGACCGTAAGGTAAGCCAAAAAGAATTGAACCGGATCGCTGATCTTTTCAATAAACCCCATTTCGATGCCAATTCCGAAGGAATACTGAATAACGTTGAATTGCATTATCCGAATGAACCGGCACGTCACAAACTGCTCGACCTGGTTGGAGATATGGCGTTGATAGGACAACCCATTATGGGAAAAATTGTTGCCACCCGGCCCGGCCATTTCGCCAATACCCAGCTGGCAAAAAGAATCAGGCAGGAGATCAAAAAGATTGAATCAAAAAAATCAATCCCCGTCTATGATCCGAACGTACCACCGGTGATGGATATCCAACAGATCAGGAATACCCTTTCGCACCGGTACCCTTTCCTTCTCGTGGATAAGATCATCCACCTGGACGATCACTCCGTTGTCGGGATCAAGAACCTTACCTATAATGAACATTTTTTCCAGGGACATTTTCCCGAAGAGCCGGTTATGCCGGGTGTACTGCAAATAGAAGCAATGGCCCAGGTTGGCGGAATGCTCGCATTACGCAGTCTTCCTGACCCGGAAAAATATTCCACCTATTTTATAAAGATCGATAAGGTGAAGTTTAAACACAAAGTGATTCCCGGAGACATACTGGTTTTCAAAATGGAACTGACCGATTCCATACGAAGAGGAATCGTCAGCATGTTTGGACAGGCTTTCGTCGGGAATATACTGGTCATGGAAGGAGAATTAACGGCCATAATTGTGAAAAATAAAGAATAATGCATCACAAACTTTGCACTATAGACCCCCATGCAGAATTAGGTAAAAAGGTAGTCGTTGAACCCTATACCACCATCTATGGTGATGTTGTAATCGGTGATAATACATGGATAGGCCCCCATGTTACCATCATGGATGGTGCCAGGATCGGAGAAAATTGCAAACTGTTTCCGGGAGCCGTTATCGCTGCTATTCCACAGGATGTGAAATACCAGGGTGAAGAGAGCATAGCCATTATAGGAAACAACACCACCATCAGGGAGTGTGCTACAGTAAACCGGGGAACCGTGGCAAAAGAGAAGACAATTGTTGGAAATAACTGCATCCTGATGGCCTATTCTCATGTAGCACACGATTGTGTTATCGAAGATCATTGCATCGTGGTGAACAGTGTCCAGCTTGCCGGTGAAGTGGTTATTCACGAGTGGGCAATAGTCGGTGGAGGAAGCCTTATCCATCAATTCGTGCACATTGGTGCCCATGCTTTTATAGGAGGAGGAGTGATGGTAAGAAAAGATGTTCCTCCTTACGTGAAAGCAGCCAGAGATCCCGTCTCTTTTGCCGGAGTCAATACCGTTGGATTGAAAAGGAGAAATTTCTCTAACGAAAAGATTGCGGAGATACAGGATATCTACCGGTTTTTTTACCTGAGCAAAATGAATAATACCCAGGCGCTGGAAACCCTGGAAAAAGAGTTCCCGCAATCGGAAGAGAGAGATACCATCATCTCCTTTGTCAGGAATTCAAGCCGTGGAATTATTCCCGGGTATTCGAAAAAAAGTAATACGTCAGAAGAATAGGCCAGGGATCTACCCCTGGCGGAGGGAATTCCATCCCTGTGCGATCAGTTCGACAACATTTCCCTCCCGGGTAACCAGGTACGTTCCCTCTTTTGCGTCTGTAATGTGCCCTATGATATGTATATCCGGATTACCTGCTAACCTGTCGTGATGATCGAGTGGAAATGTGAAAAGCAACTCATAATCCTCTCCGCCATTCATAACTGCAATCATGGGATCGATCACGAACTCATTGCCAAGTGCTGCTGTAGATGAATCGACCGGTATTTTATCCTGATAAATTCTGCATCCCACCCCTGATTGTCTGCAAATGTGCAGCATGTCCGAGGAGAGACCATCGGAGATATCAATCATGGAGGTCGGGGTAAGATCATTTTCCTGAAACCATTCAATGATACCCCTTCTTGCTTCCGGTTTCAATTGACGTTCCAGAACGTATTCATATCCCGTAAGATCAGGCTTGAATGCGGGGTCCTCTTCAAACAGTCTCTTTTCCCTCTCAAGCAATTGTAATCCCATATAGGCAGCACCGAGATTTCCAGTAACACAGATCAGATCACTAATCCGGGCTCCATGGCGATAGGTGATCCGGTTTTTGTTAACCTCCCCCAGGGCTGTAATGCTGATGGTTAGTCCGGTTACAGAAGAAGAGGTGTCTCCTCCCACAAGGTCAACCGAATACCTCTCGCAGGCAAGTTTGATCCCCTCGTAGAGGGATTCTATGCTTTCAAGTGAAAATTTGCCGGAAATACCGATGGATACAATGATTTGTTTTGGACTGGCATTCATGGCGTAAACATCCGAAAGGTTTACCACTACTGCTTTGTATCCCAGGTGCTTTAATGGGGAATAAATGAGATTGAAATGGATCCCCTCAAGAAGCAGATCGGTGGTAATAACCAATGTTTTACCCCCTGCCTCTACCACGGCAGCATCATCACCAACACCTTTCAACGTGCTCTTATTCCTTATCGTGATATCTTTTGTAAGGTGGTCGATCAATCCGAATTCTCCTAAATCGGCAATGGATAAGGGAGTCTGTTTTTCCTTTGTCATGGTCTGATTTCATTTGGTGCAGGAAACCATATTTTCAGACAAAGTTTGGGATTAATTTAATTAGTTTTAGTATATTTGCCTTATTTAGAATAATTCTATATAACAGACAATCCCCGCATTTTACGGGACAATAATGAGGGTAGAGGATGAGTAGTGATCAGGACAAACTATTGAATGAAGTCACGCAGAGTGATTATAAATACGGGTTCTATACCGATGTTGATATTGATTCGTTTCCAAAAGGCTTGAACGAGGATGTCATTCGCAAGATTTCTGAAAAAAAGGGGGAGCCAGAATTCATGTTGGAATTTCGGTTGAAAGCTTACCGGCACTGGTTAACCATGAAGATGCCGCAATGGGCTCATCTTACTATTCCCGAGATCAATTATCAGGACATCATTTATTATGCAGCCCCGAAGCAGAAAGTCGGACCCGAAAATCTGGATGATATTGATCCCGAGTTAAAGGCAACGTTTGACAAGCTCGGTATACCCCTGGATGAGCAAAAGCGTCTTACCGGTGTTGCCGTCGATGCAGTAATGGACAGTATATCCGTGAAAACGACATTCCAGGAGACCCTGGCTGAATTGGGAATCATTTTTTGTTCATTCAGTGAAGCAGTCCGGGAGCATCCCGACCTGGTTAAGAAATATATGGGAACAGTGGTTCCTTACAGTGATAACTTTTTTGCTGCATTGAACTCTGCTGTATTCAGTGACGGTTCATTCTGTTTTATCCCCAAAGGGGTGAGATGCCCCATGGAATTATCGACCTATTTCAGGATCAATGCGGCAAGCACAGGACAGTTTGAACGGACATTGATTGTGGCTGAAGAGGATAGTTATATCAGCTATCTTGAGGGGTGTACGGCTCCCATGCGGGATGAGAACCAGCTTCATGCTGCCATTGTTGAGATTGTTGCCATGCAAAATGCAGAGGTGAAATATTCAACAGTGCAGAACTGGTATCCCGGGAATAAAGATGGAAAAGGTGGCATTTACAATTTTGTTACCAAGAGAGGCATATGCAAGGGGGACCATTCGAAGATTTCATGGACACAGGTTGAGACCGGTTCTGCCATTACCTGGAAATACCCGAGTTGTATTTTACAGGGGAACTATTCTACAGCTGAATTTTATTCCGTAGCGGTTACCAATAACCACCAGCAGGCGGATACCGGCACCAAGATGATCCATGTTGGGAAGAACACAAAAAGCACGATCGTTTCGAAGGGTATATCCGCCGGGAAAAGCAATAACAGTTACCGTGGACTGGTCAAGGTGTTGAAAAAGGCAGGGCATGCACGAAATTTTTCACAATGCGACTCGCTGCTGCTTGGAGATCGTTGCGGTGCACACACATTCCCATACATTGAAGTGGATAACAAAACGGCTATTGTTGAGCATGAAGCAACCACGTCCAAGATAGGTGAAGACCAGATCTTTTATTGCAACCAGCGCGGAATCTCAACGGAAGATGCCATCGGATTAATTGTCAACGGATATGCCAGGGAAGTGATCAATAAACTACCCATGGAATTTGCTGTGGAAGCACAGAAGCTTTTGCAGATCAGCCTGGAAGGTAGTGTTGGATAAGGATATGAATAGAGCCTGTTGCTGTTTTATTGCATTGGCTCATCCGGTTAAACAGTGAATATTATTTAATTTATATCGATATGCTAAGTATTAAAAACCTCAGAGCCGAAATTAACGGGAAAGAGATTCTGAAGGGGATTGATCTTGAGGTACATGCAGGAGAGGTTCACGCTATCATGGGACCGAATGGTTCAGGGAAAAGTACGCTTGCCATGCTGCTTGCCGGTCATGAGCTGGCAGATGTGATAGAAGGTAGTATAACGTTCATGGACAGGGATCTCTTTACCATTTCCCCGGAAGACCGGGCCAAAATGGGGATCTTTCTGGGATTTCAATACCCGGTTGAGATCCCGGGTGTCAGTATGGTGAATTTTCTCAAGGCAGCCCTCAATGAAAAACGGAAATACCTTGGTCTTGATCCATTATCTGCATCCGATTTCCTGAAGGTCATGAGAGAGAAGAAAGCGGTGGTTGAGATTGACTCCAGGCTGACAAACCGCTCGGTAAATGAGGGATTCTCGGGTGGAGAAAAGAAGAAAAATGAGATCTTCCAGATGGCCATGCTGGAACCGAAGCTGGCCATTCTGGATGAAACGGATTCGGGTCTGGATATTGATGCCCTGCGGATCGTGGCTAAGGGAGTAAATAAGTTGAAAACCAGCGAGAATGCTACGGTAGTGATCACCCATTACCAGCGACTGCTCGATTATATTATACCCGATTATGTGCATGTTATGTACGATGGTAAGATCGTAAAGTCCGGTGGAAAGGAACTGGCTCAGGGACTCGAGGAAAAGGGATATGACTGGATCAAGGAAGAGCTTGCAATGAATGGGATCCTTCAGGATAAAAATTACAAGTGACCATGGATGAGATTGTACAGGTAGTGGATTGGAACAGGGAGATGGTTGAACTGTATCATCAGAACAGGGATCTTCTGACCGGGGGATGTCCCGATTTTATCAATTCGGTCAGGGACAGGGCAATTAAGCAATTCGAGAAGCTTGGATTCCCGGGCCGATCAAATGAAAAATATAAATACCTGACTTTTAATAATCTGTATAAACATCAATTCCAGGATTACCTCTCTGTGAAACGGTTTGATTTTGATGTCAACCACATTTTTCATTGCGATATTCCAACCCTCGACACCCATGTGATTTTGCTGTTAAATGGATTCTTTTTTAACCGTGAGAACCGGATGACTCAATTGGCTTCAGGTGCTGTTGTTGGCAGTCTGCAAGCAGCCATGAAGGAATACCCGAAGCTGGTGAAAAAGCATTACGCAAGGTATGCAACCATGGATCAGGAGGGGCTGGTCGCCCTGAACACCGCTTTCGCCAGTGACGGGATATTTATCCATGTCCCGGAGGGTGTTGCCATAAAAAAGCCAATACAGGTGGTGAACCTGCTACTCTCCAATGAAAATACAAGAGTGCAGCACCGGAACCTGTTCGTCATCGGAAAGAATGCAGATGCACAGGTGATCATATGTGACCATGCACTCTCTGATCATCGGTTCTTTACCAACTCTGTTACAGAGATACAGGTAGATAAGAATGCCCGTATGGATTATATCAAAGTCCAGAATGAGCATAATCTGGCAACCAATGTTTCAAGCCTTTATGCAAACCAGGAACAGGACAGCACGCTCAACACCAACATCATCACCCTCCATGGCGGAATGGTACGCAATAACGTGAATGTCGTGCTGAATGGAGAGGGTTGTGAGACCAATGCGTCGGGACTCTATCTCGTTGATAAGCAACAGCATGTTGATAATTACACCTTCATCGATCATGCAAAACCCAATTGCATGAGCAATCAGATTTATAAGGGTGTGTTGGATGATTTTGCCACCGGTGCCTTTAATGGAAGAATTCTTGTACAAACGGATGCGCAAAAAACAAAAGCATTCCAGGCAAATAACAACATCCTGCTTACGGATGATGCGGCAATGAACACCAAGCCCCAGCTCGAGATTTATGCCGATGATGTCAAATGCAGCCATGGAGCAACCGTGGGTCAGCTGGATGAAGATGCACTGTTCTATCTCAGGACCAGGGGTATTGAAGAGCGGGAAGCACGGTTAATGCTTATGTTTGCATTTGCACACGAGATCACATCCCGTATCGAGGTTGAACCCCTGCGTAACCGGATCGACCACCTGGTGGATAAAAGGCTCCGGGGAGAGTTATCACGTTGTGAGAACTGTACGATACATTGTAGATAAATAAGGTACGTGGAAATAGCACGATAAAATAAACATTCCGGCGTGATGTTAGATGTTGAAAAGATCAGAAACGATTTTCCTCTCCTTCAGCAGAGAGTGAATAACCAGCCACTGGTATACCTGGACAATGGGGCAACTACCCAGAAACCGAACGTTGTCATTGAGCGGATTAAACAACTGTATACTCAGCACAACAGCAGCGTACACCGCGGTGTTCACTGGTTGAGCCAGCAGATCACAGGAGAGTACGAGGAAGCCAGAGGTATTGTCCGGAATTTTATCGGTGCTGAACACAACCATGAAATCGTTTTTACCAGCGGAACAACCGGCTCCATCAATGCCGTCGCTTTCTCATTCGGGGAAAAATATGTCAGGGAAGGAGATGAGGTGATCATCTCCGGGATGGAGCATCATGCCAATATTGTTCCCTGGCAAATGCTGTGTGAACGGAAAGGGGCACACCTGAAGGTCATTCCCATTGACGATCAGGGTGAACTTATTCCCGCTGCCCTGGAAAAGCTGATTACTTCCAGAACAAGAATACTTGCCATAACCCACGTATCCAATGTCCTGGGAACCGTAAATCCGGTGAAAGAGATCATTGAAACGGCGCATGCAGGAGATGTGCCCGTCCTGATCGATGGTGCTCAGGCTGTTCAGCATGGGAATGTGGATGTCTCTGATCTGGACTGCGACTTTTATGTTTTTTCAGGACATAAAATTTATGGACCCAATGGAATCGGTGTGCTGTATGGGAAAGAAAAATGGCTGGAGGAAATTCCACCCTACCAGGGAGGCGGAGATATGGTCGACCAGGTAACTTTCGAAAAAACAACCTATAACCGGTTACCGTTTAAATTTGAAGCGGGAACAACAAACTACATCGGAGCGATTGCAATGGCTGAAGCGCTGAAATACCTGGAGCAAATCGGTCTTGATCCAATCACTGAATACGAGAAAGAACTGCTCGTGTATGCCACGTCCAGGCTTGAAGAATCGGGTGATATACGGATCATCGGTAATGCAAGGAAGAAGATCAGCGTATTGTCTTTTCTGATCCAGGGTATTCACCAGTATGATGCAGGAATGATCCTGGATAAGATGGGTATTGCGGTCAGGACCGGGTCACATTGCGCACAACCGGTGATGGACCGGTATGGAATAGATGGAACCCTGCGCGCCTCACTTGCATTCTATAATACAAAAGGGGAAATAGACCGGCTGATCGACGGATTACAACGGGTGAAAGAGATGTTGGGATAACCGGATGGATGAATTTGAAAACGATAGATCATGGATATAAACCAGATACAGGATGAGATCATTGAAGAATTTGGCCTGTTTGATGACTGGATGGATAAGTATAACCATTTAATCGGGCTGAGTAAAAATTTGCCAGTTTTCCCTGAAAAATATAAAACCGATGAGTACCTGATCAGCGGATGCCAGTCGAAGGTCTGGTTGCATGCTGAATTGAAAGAGGGAAAGATCATCTTCCTGGCTGATAGCGATGCCATCATTACCAAAGGCATTGTCGCCCTGTTGATCCGTGTCCTTTCCGGTCGCAAACCCGCAGCGATCATCAACCAGGACCTCTACTTTATCGATCGTATCGGATTAAAGGAAAACCTTTCACCCACCCGGTCGAACGGACTGCTGGCTATGGTAAAGCAGATGAAGCTGTATGCCCTTGCTTTTGATGTCAGGGAGAAGAAGAATTAGAATATCGTTAATCGTTAAACGGTGACGAAACCCGCCTTGTGAAATAGCGACTTTTTCACGAATGGAATGCTATAACCAGACATTATTTCACAGGGCCCGTTTCGGAATTCGAGGTTCGGAAACGGAAAGTCGACGAAAAAAGATAATCGGCCAGCGGGCATCGTAACCGAACACCGTCAGACTTCAAATGGTAACTATCGAATACCAACATGATCAAATCATACCCTTTATGAGAAAAATAACACCCTTTAAATTTTAATGATGTGGATAACCTATTACAGTTGGAAGCTGAAATCGTACGGGTTTTAAAAAACATTTTCGATCCGGAGATCCCTGTCAACATATATGACCTGGGTCTGATCTATGAAGTGGATGTGGATGACAACAATGCGGTCACCATCAAGATGACCCTTACTGCTCCAAACTGTCCCATGGCGGATGATCTTATCGCAGAAGTTCACCAGGGCATAAAGGGTATCGATGGCGTAAAGGAAGTGAAGGTAAACCTGGTATTTGATCCCCCATGGGATAAGAGCATGATGAGCGAAGAGGCAATGCTTGAACTGGGATTGCTATAACCCGGTTGAGAAAACTTCAGTTATTGTTCCCGGATTTTCCTGATAATCCTTCGCTTAATATCCAGGGTGAAGGTGTAGTCCGTATAGCTGTTGTACTCATTGTAAATATAAGGATCACTCATCAATCCATGGAGAACGCTGCGCTTCAGCCGCGCAGCTTTTTCGCGTCGGTTGTAAGCGCTTTGTTATAAGGCTTATCCCGTGTTGCTATATCCTAATCCGCTTGACCCTTGCCTACAACGAAGTTTGCCGTAAAGTATTTCTTTCGTATCGGGGCGGCCTCTTTTTCAATCCAGCGATCAAGCCCGATCTTTCTGATACGAGAGAGATTGTACAACTTCATGTTGTGAGGGAAACGGGCGGCTTGGTCAGCAATAGGTGCCAGCAAAACGCAAGGGAATTCATTGCATTCGGAGCAGAATGCCACGCCTTTCGCTTTAACACAATCAAGAGTTGCACATCCCTGCGGCAGATGATAATGATTGCCGTCCTGTTGGCGGCACCCCTTGCACGCTATTTCCTCCTTCGGCACACCCATTTTTGCATGAATCAATTCGGCAAGATCATCTGTCAGGTTGCTTTCGTGGATATCGCAATTGAAGCAATCTAATCCACATGGTGCCGTCAATGCCTTTTTATCTTCCATAGTTTCTCCTTATAACGTTCTGCTGATTATTCTTCTCCAAGAGCTTCAATATCGGCTAGATCTTTCTTGCGTCCGGTTGCTCGTTTGTTGGTTATAAATTGTTTTTTACCAATGTACGAAACAGATACATCACCAAAAAGACCTGGTTCTTTTGAAGCATCAGCTTCCTCCCATGTTACACCGCTGATTGATGTTATTATATCAATGCGCACAGGGGGAAGTCCAAGTTGAATTACCTTGTTTTGATCTTTAAAATCGTTGATTGTGAGATCAAGCGAACTGAAACCAAAATCAGCTAATGCATTGATAATACGTTTGGCGTTAGCATTGTCTGGCTTTACGAAAACATCAATATCACCTGTAAAACGAGGTGCTCCATGAAAAGCCAAAGCGTAGCCCCCGACGATTAAGAATTGTACTTCATGTGCGTTCAACAATTCGAGAAACTCTCTGAAGTCTTCTTGTACTTCCATAGTATTGACGTCTTAGTATTTCAACAGCCGAAATTCGCTCTTCAGGTGAACGTTTTTGCCAATAAGCCAGATCGTCCAAGATGGAACTGCGGTCTATATTTCGTTTTGTTATCACCTTTTGTATCATATGTACAATATAATATTTTAGGGTGAAATATTAACTATTTTATTCAGCAGAACATATATTCTACTGCAAGTTACGGGATAATATGATTAAGTACAAGTTAAAAACGTAATCCTTATAATAGCCTGTTTTCATATAATATAAAAGATTTATCCATATATTGATTATCTTTTACAAAAAGGTTAATTTCTCTTTTAAAAGGTAGTTCAATCAAATGTTCACTTGTCAGGAAATTTCAGCTAAAATCAAGATCCATGCAATCGAGCTTGGATTTGATGCATGTGGTATAGCAAAAGCCGAAAGCCTCGGACAGGATTCATTCCGCCTGACACAATGGCTCAATGCCGGGCATCATGGGGAGATGAAGTACATGTCTGTTCATTCTGAAAAAAGGATCGATCCCCGTAAACTGGTGGAGGGAGCAGAATCGGTGATTTCGGTGATTCTGAATTATTACCCGGAAAAGGTTCAGTCCGATCCCGAGTCTCCCAGGATATCCAAATATGCTTATGGGAGGGATTACCACAGGGTGATGAAGAAAAAGCTGAAGAAATTGCTTGATTTCATCAATGAAGAGGTGGGTCCGGTGCATGGCCGCTATTTTGTTGATTCGGCTCCTGTGCTTGATCGTGCCTGGGCGGCAAAAGCCGGGCTGGGATGGATCGGGAAGAATTCAAACCTCATTTCCAGGGAATTTGGATCTTTTATTTTCATCGGTGAATTGGTAGTCGATCTGAAACTTGACTGTGATCGCCCGGTAAAGGATTATTGCGGAGATTGTACACGCTGTATCGATGCCTGTCCGACCGGGGCAATTGTGGCTGACAGGGTGATCGATTCGCGGAAGTGCATCTCTTACCACACCATTGAGAACAAAGGGGAGATTCCTGCTGAGATGAAAGGTAACATGGAGAATTGGGTTTTCGGTTGTGATATCTGCCAGGATGTTTGTCCGTGGAACCGAAATCTCACTCCACACCAGGAATATGCTTTTAATCCTCACCCGGACCTGCTGAAACTTACCCGGAAAGAGTGGTTTGAGATGGATGAAGAACGGTTCAACCGGCTGTTTTCCGGAAGCCCGGTAATGCGAATGAAATTTGCTGGTTTGAAGAGAAATTTGAAGTTTTTGAACGGTTAAAAGTTAATGGTCTAATTGTTAATAGTGATAGAATGAGTGTAATCCCAAAATTCGGAGAGAACATCGATTAGTGAATATTTTCAGATCGCTTATCTGCTCCTGAAGTTATTTTATCTTCATGTCAACCCCGCTTACAGCGGGATAAGTTCAACTACAGCTTTTTGCTTCGCAAGCACACAAAAAACTAGTTTCACTTACTTATAACCTATCACCACCTCCTCCCTCGCCCGAAGGGCGAAGGAGGAGGAAGCCTCAGCCTGTTTTTACGCTTTCACCACCGTTACCAC
>CAYZVJ010000053.1:0-20998 GCA_964481765.1 uncultured Rikenellaceae bacterium
AACTCAGCTCTATTCCATATCTTTGTTAAACTCAAGACCTGAATCCGTTGGGAAGAAAAAAAAAGAAATATCCGGTTTATGAGAAGGTGGAAATACTTGACATTGCTGCCGAAGGTAAAGCCATTGCAAAAAAGGATGATATGGTAATCTTCGTGTCCAATGCCATTCCCGGTGATGTGGTCGATCTCCAGGTTACAAAAAAAAGAAAAAACTTCATGGAGGCGAAAGCCATCCATCATCACCACCATTCACCCCGGCGGGTAAAACCATTTTGCTATCATTTTGGGACCTGTGGAGGGTGCAAGTGGCAGGATCTGAACTACGATGATCAGCTTGTTTATAAGCAAAATCAGGTTAAGGATCAGCTGCAGCGAATTGGAAAACTGGATGAGGTAAGTTTGTCCGGGATTTCAACCATAATTGCTTCCGAACATACCCGGTTTTATCGCAATAAACTTGAATTTACTTTCTCCAATAAACGATGGCTCACCAGAGAGGAAATGGAACAGGATGTGCAGTATGATAACCGAAATGGCCTGGGATTTCATATCCCGGGATTGTTTGACAAGATTCTGGATATCCGCGAATGCTACCTTCAGCCTGAACCCTCCAATACGATTCGATTGGCAATCAAAGAGTATGCTCTCAGAAACAACCTTGATTTTTTTGATGTAAAGAACCGGACGGGCTTCCTGAGAAATCTGATTATCAGGACATCCATGACAGGAGAAGTCATGGTAATCGTTTCCTTTTTTACCGATAATGCTGAAAAACGTGCTGCATTGCTGAAATATATCCAGAACAGCTTTGGAATGGTTACTTCGTTGATGTATGTCATCAACAATAAACCAAATGACACGATTGCCGATCTGCCTGTTACTTGCTTTTCCGGGAAAGACCACATCATGGAAAAAATCGGAGATCTTCATTTCAAAATCGGACCAAAATCGTTCTTCCAAACCAATTCATTTCAAGCATTAAACCTCTATCGTATGGTCAGCGATTTTGCATCGTTGAAAGGGGATGAGATTGTTTATGATCTGTATACCGGGACAGGCACCATTGCCAATTTTATAGCAGGTAAATGTTCACAAGTAATTGGTATTGAACAGATTCCGGAAGCTGTCAGGGATGCGGAAGAGAATTCAACCAGGAATAACATTCGTAATACCCTGTTCTTTGCAGGAGATATAAAAGATTCGTTGTCTTCAGGCTTTTACAAAAAATATGGTCTGCCACAGGTGGTGATTCTGGACCCACCAAGGGCGGGAGTGCATAAAAAAGTGATTGATGCGCTCCTTACCATGCATCCTGAACGGATTGTCTATGTTAGCTGTAATCCTGCAACACAAGCAAGAGATATCCAACTCCTCTCTGAGAAATATACACCGGAAAAAATTCAACCGGTAGATATGTTTCCTCATACATATCATGTAGAAAATATACTTCTATTGAGAAAAACCGCGAGTCTGCTCTGAAAGCCCCTGAAAAATAAATATAAGTTAACTACTCCATTAACTCATTGGACGAGAAAAACTAAATTGTATATTTGTCATCTGCTTTGAATCAATGATCATGCTCCGAAAAGTTTTAAACCTTTTTTTTTGTTTTGCCCTAATGGCCCCTGTCAGCAGTTTTGCACAGGTCGATGTCCCTGAGATACAGGAAGATTTTGAGGTTTGGACCAGTATCAATCTTGAAAAGGAGTTTTTACAACATTTTGAAGCTGATTTTGAGGGATCATACCGTGTTTACGATAATGCAACACGATTGAAGGGTCTGCTCGGAGAGTTGGGGGTAACCTATAAACATAAAAAATGGTTAAGGGTAAAAATCGGTTACCGGATTACTTCCCGGGTCGATTACACCGAACACCGGTTAAAAGGGGATCTGGTATTACAGGCTGAAATTTATCGGTTTGAAATCTCGTTGAGAAACCGGCTGCAGAGAGAGTGGGTAGTGACCAAAGAACCGAAAGATTTTCTCCGGGAAAGGCTGAAACTCTCTTACAACATCAATAATTTCCCACTTGATCCATTCATTTCAGGAGAGGCATGGTTCCGGTTCAGCAATATTGAAAATCAATTCGAAGAGTTTCGGGCAGATATTGGTTTTGAATGGGGTATCAGTAAAAAAAGCGATCTGGCACTGTTCTACCGGATCATGGATGAGGTGAATGTGAATAATCCGTTACGAGCCTATGTCCTGGGACTTGAATTTACTTACTCACTCGATTGATTACCCTTTCGGGATTTTCTCTCCCGGATGATCCTTTTTGAAATCTACCCAGTATTTTTTAATGGTGGATTTGATATCTTTATGAAGGATCAGGATTCCAAACAGGTTGGGAATAGCCATAAGAGCAATGGTGATATAAGAAAGTGACCATATAATGGTTGTATCGGTAAAGGATGCAAAGAAAAAGGCAATGACGTAAATCAACCTGTAGAAGACCACGTATTTTGTGCCAACCAAAAACGTCACGGCCCTGTCACCATAGTAGGACCAGGAAATAGCGGTTGAAAAAGCAAATAGCAGCAATCCAAGGGAAACAATATATTTCCCATATTCACCCAAAAAGCTTTTTTCATAAGCTTTTGTAGTCAGCGGAGCACTGTGCATCAGCGACTTGCCAATAACCACAACCCGCTCAGAGCCAGTTTTTGCGAAAAGTCCTTTCACCCGCTCTCTAAACGAGGGTTTGTCAGCTTCATTAAAAAACATTTTCCCGGCTTCAACCTGAAGAGGCCCATTATATAACTCTTCACCCTTATAAAAGAGGTAATCTTCAGCTACCGATTCAGCATGCAAAAGCGTGATGCTATCATTGGTCATCACTCCGTCTTTAATTTCAAGGGTACCGGTATACTCTTCAAGTTTTGAAAAATCTTTCCGGTTATGCACATGATGAAAGAGAGCAAGACGGTCCTGTTCATTATTCTCATTAAATTTACCCACCAGGAACTGCATATCGGTTTCCTGGAACTGGTTTTCCAGCTTTTCTTTCCATACACCGGAAGAAAGCAATACCAGACCGGTCAACGTACAGATACAAATGGTATCAATAAATGGCTCCAGGATTGCAACCATACCCTCTGATACCGGTTCATGAGCTCTTGCTGCTGAGTGTGCAATGGGTGCAGATCCCTGTCCGGCTTCATTGGAAAAGAGCCCCCGGTTTACTCCATTACTAATTGCAATGGCAAAACTTCCACCCAGGAATCCTCCTCCTGCAGCCGTTGGGGTAAAAATATCCCTGAAGATGGAAACAAATGAGGGAATGATATTTTCAAGGTTGGTGAAAATAACAAACAAAGCCCCCAGAAAATAGATGATGGCCATCAGTGGGACAAGTGTGGACGTTACTTTGGCAATCCGTTTAATCCCACCGATAATTACAAGTCCTAACAAAAAAGCAAGGACTGCCCCGGTAATGATATGATTGATCTGAAATGTCTCAAAAATAGAATTAGAAATGCTATTTATCTGTGGTAGGCTTCCCGTCCCAAACGATGAAAAAATGGTGGCACATGCAAAAAAAATGCCCAACACAGCTCCGATTTTCAGAATTTTTCCATTCTTAAACCTGAGGTTTAACTTCTTTTTCATATAATACATGGGCCCACCCGAAACACTTCCATCCGGAAGCTGGTCCCTGTATTTATGCGATATGGTAACCTCCACAAACTTGGTTGTCATTCCCAGCATGGCAGTAACCAACATCCAGAACAGGGAAGCTGGACCTCCAATATGAATGGCTAATGCCACCCCGGCAATATTCCCCGTTCCGACTGTCCCTGATAAGGCAGTTGATAATGCCTGGAAATGTGAAGCATCCCCAATGTCATCCGCTTTATCATACTTCCCCCTCGTAATCCTTATTGCATGACGGAAATACCTTATCTGTGGAAATCTAAGGTAAAAGGTAAAGAACAATCCTGTACCAATCAATAAAAGAATAAACCAGTTACTCCCGCCCATATAATGGTGCAGATTGGTAAGAAAATCATTGATTGCTTGCATGTGACCGTGAGGATTTAATTGAAGATTTTCCTTCTTCAGAAGAAACAAAAATAACAATTCCTGTGAAAGATAAAATATAATGCTTGTGAAAGTTTTATGCTGTACAAGATGTATTGTGCCCGTCGCTGCTACCTGAAATCGTTCCACATTAAACCAAAAACATCCGGTAGAGAATGGGTAAACCCTGTTGCTTCACAAGCCATTTCCAGTCTTGAATTTTTATCGCTATCTTGAACACACCCATTTAGCAAATAAAAGATGCCATTTCAATGGACCGGCATATAGTTTTAATAACCTAACAGAATAACGATGAAAATTGAAATGTACCATGTTGATGCCTTCACTAATATACTCTTTGGAGGCAATCCCGCTGCGGTTTGTCCAATGCAGGATTGGCCTGAACCAGATGTCATGCAACAGATTGCAGCTGAAAACAACCTTTCTGAAACAGCGTTTTTCGTTGACAAAGGGCACCATTTTGAGTTACGGTGGTTTACACCCGAGGTAGAGGTTGATCTATGCGGTCACGCAACCCTTGCAACAGGCCATGTTCTTTTTAATCATCTCAATTATCCGGGTAATGAAATCCTGTTTCAGTCAAAAAGCGGACCCCTGAAAGTCACCGGAAAAAAAGAGTTCATTACGCTCGATTTCCCTGCCAGTAAATGCATCACTATTGGTAATATGAAAGATCTTGCTGACGCACTGGGATCTTTTCCAGCTGAAGTTTGCAAAGCAAGGGATTACCTTGCCCTGTTCAGCGATGAAAAGAGTATACTCCGGATCCAGCCCGATTTTGAGAAACTGAAAAAACTGGATTGCCTGGGAATCATTGTTACAGCACCCGGGGACCGATCCGACTTTGTTTCCCGTTTCTTTGCACCGGCTGTTGGTGTTAATGAGGATCCGGTTACCGGCTCAGCACATACCATGCTCATTCCTTTCTGGGCTGAAAAATTGAAAAAAAACAAATTGCACGCTTTCCAGCTTTCGAAACGTGGAGGGGAACTCTTCTGTGAACTGGCAGGTGACCGCGTTCTGATTAGCGGGAAAGCTGTTACCTATCTCATCGGTGAAATCTCTGTCTGATATACCCTGTTATCTATAGCCCACTACCGTACAACAATATACAGATTCGAACATTTTCCAATAGTATAATCACTAACTGTTAAATTAATTAACAGACTGGTTCATTGGATATTAAACATTCTGGCACGAAATCTGTTATACAATAAATGAATAACCAATTATAAATATCAGGGAACCATGACTCCAATTTTGTCAAAATATTACTTCAACCAGGAACGGTTAAAAATGGCTGATCAGTTTGTGGAGAAAATTGTCGAACTGAAGAAGTCCGGAGACCCTGATGCTCAGTCAAAAATACTCTATTTTAAGCGGATTGTCAGGGCAATGTATAACCTGCATTAATCCCTCTTCCTGGCGTTAAACCTGTCCTGCTCACCCCAATTCAAGATCATTTTCTGCTGAATTACGGAATCACCAAAAATGATGCATGTTATTATTCAATATATGTTATCTTTAGCGTCAAATTCATCCAGAACAACCAATACCTGTTAACCCATGCAAGTAATTGTAGACCGGAAAGATATCAGTTTTCCGCCGGATCCCAGCAGAGTTATTGCCCGCTTTCATTTTACCAGTAATGAAAGAAGTGGGAATATCATCCGGAAAGTACTCTCTTTGTCGGACAGCGAAGTGACCACTGCCTTAAGTCAGGTTCTTCGCAGCTATTCAAAACGTCACCGCAATATCTCAAAAATATTCGAAAAGCATTTCAATTATATAACGCACCTTCTGAATGAGATGAAAGTTGATCCGGATACCCTCGATGTCAGCAAGAAGGCTCTGATAGGATCCTATTTTACCAAGGAGTATTCCATTGAATCTGCGGCATTTTTTAATCCGTCAATTATTGAACATCCCGATCAGTCCGAGTTAAATCACGGAGAGAACAGGGTAATTCTAAGTTTCAGAGCAACCGGGGAAGGACACATCTCATCAATTGTTTTCCGCACCGGAGTCCTCGACAAGGACAACAACCTCAATCTTGAAGAGGTTGGACAAATGCTGGATGAAGCTGAAGTGGTCAAGCGATATGTGTATAATAAAGACGCCTTCATGAGCAAGCTGGATGAAATGCAAAGTTTCAACAACCTGGTCCCTCCGGCACTCGTATTCGACAAGCTGGGTGATTCATTTACCTATGGCGAACTGGAAAGATGTGTCAGGGATACGAGGGAGTCAATGGAACTTTCAGCCACAAAAGAAATGCTGCTCAACCAGATCATGTGGCTTGCTTCTTCCCATTACGAAATTCAATTCTCCCTGGATACAGCCCTCTCCGAAAGGGTTATTTTTCCAGTATCGGAAGCTGAAAAAAATGGGATTGAAGATGCCCGCTTTGTCAGATTTGTTAATGATGATGGGGAGGTTACCTTCTTTGCAACCTATACTGCCTATGATGGAATATCCATTCTTCCAAAACTGATTGAAACAAAAACCTTTTATCATTTCAGGGTGATTCCATTGCATGGAGAAATTGCACAGAATAAAGGAATGGCGCTGTTCCCAAGGAAAATCAACGGAAAATACGTCATGCTTTGCCGGATCGATGGTGAAAACAATTACATCAGTTTCTCAGATAATATCAACATCTGGCGTGATGCAAAACTTATCCTTGAACCAAAATACCACTGGGAATTTATCCAGGTTGGTAATTGTGGCTCACCGATAGAGACAGATGAAGGCTGGCTGGTTCTCACACATGCTGTTGGTCCGATGAGAGAATATGTCCTGGGAGCGTGCCTGCTTGACCTGGATAACCCGGTGAAGGTCATCGGAAGATTGAAAACTCCTTTAATAATCCCCAACGAGGAGGAGAGAGAAGGGTATGTACCCAATGTTATCTATTCATGCGGATCCTTGATCCATAACGATAGCCTCGTCGTGCCCTATGCTATGTCAGATTTTGCCTCAACCTACGCCTCTATTAACATCAAGGAACTGATCCAGGAATTAAAAAGACCAGAGTAAAGGGAAATCATGTACGGTTACCGGATCTCAATACCTTCTCATAAACGGCAAGATATCCCTCTACCATCTTCCCACGGGTAAATGTTGAGGAAACCCATTCAAGACATGCTTCTCTGTCGATGTGATCAATATCCTGAACCGCTCCAACAGCCTCGTTCAGATCGTGAACAATAAATCCTGTTCTCCCATGGAGGATCAACTCAGGCATCGATCCCCGATTAAAGGCAACCACTGGAGTTCCGCAAAACATGGCTTCAACCACACTCAAACCAAACGGCTCTTCGAATGAAACCGGATGTAAAAGAACCTGTGCATTCCCCAATAATCGGTTCCTTACTTCCGGTCCGGAGTTTCCTACATATACAATGTCGTCATCATTTATAAACGGAGCCACTTTCTCATCAAAATAACGTTGATCCTGAATCAGTCCGGAAATGATCAGCCTCTTTTTTGTTCTCCTGGCAATCTGTATGCATTCGTGGGTCCCCTTTTCCGCATGTATCCTCCCGAAGAAAAGCAGGTAATCCTCCGGATTCGGATTAAAGGTAAATTCATTGCTGTCAATGCCATTGTATACGGTAGCAACATAATCCAGGCTGGGACTGCGGTCTGAATTACTGATGGAGACATAATAACTGCTGTCATTATATTTCTCATAAACCGGGAGGATCTTTGGAGATGAAAACCCATGGATGGTTGTTACCATCGGAGTATTGATCAATCTTGAATAGGTAAGCGGGAGAAAATCGTAGTTGTTATGGATCAGGTCAAACCGGTCAGCCTGTTCCATGATATGGCTGATGTGCAGGCATTCCCATACTTTGGGATCCAACTCTTTCTCTTCACAATAGGGTTTTTCACAAATGTATTCCAGCTTCCCTTTTGTGATGGAATCACCGGTCGCAAAAAGGGTCACATCCACCCCCTTTTCAATCAATCCTTCTGCAATGTTTGATGCAACCTGTTCCCATGGACCATACATCCTCGGAGGAGTACGCCAGGCAGCAGGAGACAATATTGCAATATTCATCCTACATCGGTTTTCTTGGATTGTTCAGGCAGTGATCAACCAGGTCATCCAGCATGGCTGTCCCAACACACATGACCTTATCTGCACCTCCCCAGTATATCTTTACCGAACCATCCTTCTCAGGGATTGCACCACAGGTAAATACCACATTATGAACATACCCTGTGATTTCATAAACCTCCTCCGGTTGAAGGATCCACTCGTCACCAACAGCCAGGATGACAGATGGATTTTTCAGATCGTGAAGCGCCACTCCCAGACGATAGACACTGCCATCCATGGTTGGGAAAACACCATGGTAGATATTGAGCCAACCCCGGGAGGTTTTTATGGGAGGTGCCCCTGGTCCGATCTTCATCTCATCCCAGTGATATTGAACCGGTTTCATGATCAGTTCAGATTCACCCCAGAAAACGAGATCGGGAGAATAGGAGATCCAGATTGACCAGGGAGAGATCTCAGAATGTGGACGGTCAAGCCTGGCATACAATCCGCTGAACTTCTCGGGGAAAATCACCACATTGCGGTAATCCGCCTCCGTGATGAGAGATACCCTTTCCACCTGCTCAAAATCTTCCGTCTTTGCCAACCCTATGCGAACACCATGGCGTGAGTAAGCACTATAGGTGATCAGGTACTCCCCATCGATAAAAACAATCCGCGGATCTTCAACACCATACTCTTCGTACTTGCCGAAGATCCCCTCTTTCGCGGGCTTCATGAACGGCTCCTTCCATACCCTGAACTGAAAACCATCGTCGCTTTCAGCAAGACCCAGTATACTCCTTCCCGTAAACTGGTGGGAACGAAAAAGCATCATGTACTTTTTACCAAATTTTATCACTCCGGCATTGTGAACAGTGGCTACCGGGTAGGGAACATCATCCCTGGTCAGAATGGGATTTCTTTCAAATCTTTTTATAAGCATGTGAGTTGTATGTATTTGTGGTACTGTTCATATGCCCGTAAAACGGTTAGATGCGAAATGATATAGGCCAGTGAGCTTTCTGCTCCCTGATTGCGGTTGATGCCCTGTTTTTCAATCCCATCACAACAACCTTCCGTTTCAAAATCGTACAGGCTCATCCGTAAATCATTTTCACCCAAAAACCACATGAACGAAGTAAATAACTGGTTAAGATAATCCTTATTTTTTGTAACCATATATGCCTGGTGAAACATCAATACCATAGCCAGTGCATCAACCGGTTGCTGAGCGTACATGGCACGCTTCCCTCCATTTTTAAACCACTTTTCATTCCCTATGGGCGAAAGATAACCCTCCTTCATGGTAATCCTGGTCAGAAATTCCATCGTTGTTACAGCCGTATTTAGGTATTTTTTATCATTCAATAACCGGCAGGCGTGAAAAAGGGAGAGGGGAATGATCCCGTTATCGTATGCAAGGATCGCTTCATACCACTCCCAATTCTTTTTTCTCTCAGTCTCATAATGTCTGACAAGTTTATTTGCCAGCTTTTTCATTGTACTGAACATCAATTCATCCGATGAATTGGTTCTCAGGTAATACGATAGGCCGATTAATGTATTTGCAATACCCCGCACTGTAGTAAGTTTCTCAAAGTTGGGTGCTGCATTGAAAAAGATCAGTTTACAAAACTGATAATAGGCATCATTGGGCGGATAGGCAAGAAGGTATCCAAGCGCCCACACAGCCCTTCCGAAAGAGTCTTCTGATCCAACCACGTCCAGAAATCGACGGTCGAAACCCAGGAAATTCCTGAACTTCCCATCCCCGTTCTGCATGTAGTGTATATAACTCAAATATACCGGTAATAGGTCCAGTGAAACGGGATCCTTGTTTTGCCAGTACGTCATAAGAACGGCCAGCATAGCCCGGGCATTATCATCCAGGCAATATCCATCCTTCAGGTTCGGAATCCCGAATTTGGCATGCTGGATAATACCCGTATCATCGGTTAATCGATTGATGTGTACCAGGGAAAAGGGCGGAAGAATGAGCGGATCTATCGTGATCTCCTTTTTCACCACCACCTCAGGCTTTTCTTCAATTACCCGCTCGGTTAGTTCGATATATTCCTCCCCGGTCTGAGGCCAGGTAATCTGCCTTCCATAATCATACGCCTTCTTTCTCAGCTCCTTTAACGTTTCGGGCTGATTGAGTAACTCTAATAATATCTTTGAAAGACCTTCCGAATCATTGAAATCAAATAACCTTCCCCTTCCCTCATCCAGCAATTCCTGGGCATGCCAGTAGGGTGTTGAAATAACTGCAGTCCCTACCCCAACGGCATAGGCTAATGTCCCGCTGGTAATCTGCGCTTCGTTCAGGTAAGGTGTAATGTAGATGTCCGCTGCGGATAAATACCTGAACAGATCATTCTGCTCAATGAATTCATTCAGAAAGAGAACATTCTTTTCCAATGCGAGCGTCTTAACCTTTCTCATCAGGAAATTCCGATACTCCTCTCCTTCATACCGGAGAACACTTGGATGGGTCTTCCCGATGACCAGATAAAGAACATCAGGGTGTATTTTCACTACCTCAGGCAGGGCATCAATAGCCGTTTCAATGCCTTTGTTCCGACTGATCAAACCGAAGGTGACCAACACCTTCTTCCCTTCCAGGTTGAACTGCTTCTTTGAAAGCTTCTGACTGAACTGCAGGTCTGGCACACCGTGTTCGATCAACTCTATTTTGGTTTTGGGAACCTCATATATCTTGACCAGGAACTGCACGGCCCGCTTACTCATAACCACAATCTTGTTGGCCATTTTACAGATCTGCTGTAATACGGCTTTCTGAGTGTACGACGGTTCTTTAAGTATGGTGTGAAGGGTGACAAGAAAGGGAACTTCAAGACGGTGTAACAGGGGAAGAATATAGATCCCGTCTTCTCCCCCAAAGATCCCGAATTCGTGCTCAAGGATGCATATGTCCGCTCCACTGATGTTAATGAATTCAGCCGCCTTAATATAATCACGCTGATACTCCTGGCGGATGGTCAGTTTCACTTCCGGAGGATACTCATATTTCTCCTCCGGATCATTCATGGCAACAATAAATGATTCATTGGCTCTCTTTTTCCTGTCATCACACAGTTTCATGGATTCCGCCAGGTTTTTTGTGAAGGTAGCTATACCGCACTCTCTGGGAGGATAAGTACCGATGATGGCACATTTCATAGCTGCTGGTTTTTATTAGTACTGATATAAATTTAAAAAAAAAGATGGAATTAACCGTTGTTTTTATTATGCTTTACAATAGTGTTAACAGTGTTAAATAGGGACAGCTACCTATTTATTTTAAATAGGGACAGCTACCGATTTAAAAATTGGATGAAATGATTACCTTTAACTTGAACTTCAAAAAAGCACATCCATGAAAAGTAAAGCACTCTTTCTTTTGACCATATCCATCCTGTTTGTACAGTGCCGGACAGAAACCAAAAAGGCTGAACCCACTACCTGGTCATCTTTCTACCAGGTGGATATCGGAACTCCGGTGACTGTAGTAATGACAGCCTATAAAACAACCATGCTTGCCGATGGCATGGACGAAACTCTCCTGCGCATCTGTCTGGCTGATCGCAATGGCATGGAGATCCGGAGTGCCAACCGCTCTATTGAAATTTTTGTGGATGGTGATGCCGGTATCCGGAAAGAAAATGGCGATACACTTGAATATCAGGCAACTACTGATGGCAGTGGTCACTACCTGAGTGAAATAGTGAACGGTTACGAACGACTGATTCTAACTGCCGGGACCACACCGGACAGGATAAAAGTAGAAGTAAAAGCTGACACCCTGTGGCCTGCATCACATGAAATACATACCATTCCTGCCGATGTGGTGCTTCTTACTCCTTCAGAAGACCAGATATCCCGATCCTCCAAAGCCATGTTCAACATGCTGGGAGCCGATATCTCTTTTCTTCCCCAGTTTGAGGATCGTGGTATGAAATTTTATGATAAAGGGGAAGAAAAAGATGCCATTACGATTCTGGCTGATCATGGCTTTAACACAATTCGTCTAAGGATCTTCGTAAATCCCGAGAATGAAAACGGTTATGCTCCCGAAACCGGCTATTGCGGATTGGAATACACCAGCATGATGGCTAAAAGAGCCAAAGAAGCGGGGATGAAACTGTTATTGAATTTCCATTACAGCGATTACTGGGCTGATCCTCAGCAACAGAACAAACCACTTGCCTGGAAAGATCTGGATTTCGATAGTCTTACCCTGATGCTAAAAGACTATACCAGGGATGTAATCCTGCACCTGAAAAATCAAGGGACCATGCCCGAAATGGTTCAGATCGGGAATGAGATCAACCATGGCCTTCTTTGGCCGGATGGACACATCAGCAACATGGATAACCTTGCAGCATTGTTAAAAGCCGGAATCGAAGGAGTCCGGGAAGCAGATCCTTCCATCCTCATCATGATGCATATTGCCCTTGGAGGACAGAATGATGAAGCGGTATTCTGGCTCGAAAACATGATCGCCAGGGGGGTGGATTTTGATGTCCTGGGATTATCCTATTACCCCCGCTGGCATGGTACACTTGATGATTTGAATGACAACCTTCGTGACCTGACAAAACGGTATAAAAAAGATGTGAATGTGGTTGAATATTCACAATTTGAAAAGGAATTGCATGATATTGTCTTCTCTTTACCGGAAAATTTCGGAAAGGGAACCTGCATATGGGAACCCCTCAGTTTCTGGGGCGGCCTGTTTGACCGTGATGGTGTAGCCCTGGAAACGATCAGTGTGTATGATACAATCAGTGATACCTATTACTCGAATTAGATCAAAAGTATTTCAAGACACCGGCCGGACTCAGGCGGCCGGCCAGGAACCCTGACGGGTCAATTACCGGTAGGGCAGTGTTAAAATTAGTACCGTTAGGTGCCATAGGACCCAAAGGGATACCTATGGCACATACCCAGGGTAGACTGAAAGATAAACATGCTTACGTAATACTTTCAATTCATCATTGCAGTCATCATACACATTAATCTAACAGATATTTATAAGAAATGTTCAACTTTTTTTTGAAAATAGGTTTCAGAAATTCGTATAAATATAAAAATGTTACATTCATCAATATAATTTGCCTTTCTCTGGGGATCACCATCTTACTCTTAATCGCAAGTTATGCCCATAACGAACTAAGTGTAGATAATTTCCACACCAGGGCATCCCGGATCTATAAAGTCTCCTACGGTAACTCAAGTTTTACACCCGGCCCACTCGCAGGGTTACTGGAGGGTGAATTCCCCGAAATTCAGAATGCCACACATATTGAAACTCATCAGTTATTTGTCTTTTCCCCCGTTTTAAACGTTAACAATACTGCATTCGAAATTGAACACTATTATTCTGCTGATTCTGCTTTCTTTCAACTGTTTGATTTTGATGTATTACATGGAGGGGATGTAAATAAAGCACTAAGCATCCCATTTTCACTCATCCTGACGGAAAGTGAGGCACTTCGTATCTTTAATATGACTAATCCGGTCGGAGAAACAGTCATCTGGAAGACATACCGGGATTTTTCCTTTACCGTTACAGCAGTAGTGAAAGACCCTCCGGCAAATTCTTCCATCCGTTTTAACGGATTAATCTCTGCAGCTTCTATAGAAAAAATGGGGCTCAATTATCCTGATAACTGGGGATTCACCGTTTTTGAAACCTACCTGCTCCTGGAACCTAATGTCGTTGCCTCCATACTCGAGCCAAAACTGAGGAATTACCTTATTGAATATTATAAAAGCTATCTGGGAACCAGTGCATCCTATGCAGATGCTGAAACCACACCATTAACATTTCATCCCCTCAGGGAGGTCTATTTTGATAAAAACCTTGCCAATGATACAACAAACCGGGGGAATTTATTACTGGTACACGTTTTGATTACCATTGGATTGGCTATCCTGATACTGTCCATCATAAATTATATCAACCTTTCTACAGCAAGGTCATCCGTCAGATCCAAAGAGATAGGTGTACAAAAGCTGGTGGGTTCAAATCGAAGTAACCTTGTTTTTCAATTCCTGACAGAAACAACAATGATTGGTTTTTTTGCAGTAATTATTGGAGTTGTTATCGCTTCGTTGTTTCTAAACCGGTTTGGCCATTTCATGAATGTAAGTTCTGATTTGCAATTTACCTGCCCCTTTTTCATGCTGCTAATACCCGGAATTTTATGTTTAGGATTCATTGCAGGAATATATCCGGCATGCTTTATTTCATCACAAAACATTATTGACATTCTTAAAAAGAAATCAAGACAAAAGAATCGAGGGGTGACATTACGGTATGTTCTCATTGTTTTCCAGTTCTTTATCTCCATTGTTCTGATTGCAATCACTTTTCTGATTGCTAAGCAAATAACCTATATTAAAGAGAAAGATGTTGGCGTAAATACAGAGCATATTATTTACATCAAACTACCCTATCAGTTAATGCGTAATAAAAAAGAGATTTTTCGTGAACGATTACACCAGTTACCTGATGTACAAAAGGTTGCCTTTTCGAGTACAATTTTCGGGAAAATAGAGGGATTAAACAGTCAGGTGGTGGAAGGTAAAACGGTGAATTTTGCCTCTTTATGGGTTGATCCGGAATTTATTGACTTATATGACTTTGAATTAATTGAGGGGAGATTTTTTTCAAAAGAACGCAGCAGTGATCTTAATTCTACTCTTCTGCTAAATGAGGCAGCAGTTAAAGAATTTGGCATGCAGGATCCGTTTCAAATAGAAATACGAGTGCCCGGTGGACAGGCCAAAGTTGTGGGTATTGTTAAAGACTTTAATTATAAATCGCTTCATAGCAGCATTGAACCCATCACAATAGCCTATCTTCCCGGCCAGGGACAGTATGCCAATATAAAAATATCGGATGCAAATGTTTCACAAACACTAAGAAATATAGGGAAAATCTGGAATGAACTGGCACCGGGATTTCCATTCAGCTATCATTTTCTTGATTCAGATCTTGACAACTTATATAAGAATGAAGAACAGTTGGGAAAAGCCATTACCATCTTTTCGCTAATTGCTATTTTCATTGCTATTCTTGGTGTATTAAGCCTTTCCATTTTTTTATGCGAGAACCGTGTTAAAGAAATTGGTATACGAAAGGTTCATGGTGCAAAGCCATGGGAAATCATACTCCTCTTGAATAAAAATTATATTGTGTGCCTTCTTGTTGCATTTATTATCGCGACTCCCGTTGCCTGGTATGCTATGACCAGGTGGCTTGACAATTTTGCATATAAAGCAGCCTTAAGCTGGTGGATTTTTTTGGTATCAGGAACCATTACTTTCCTAATAGCAGTATCAACTGTTAGTATTCAAAGCTGGCGTTATGCAATCAGAAACCCGGCTGATACGCTCAGGTATGAATAATAGTAAAAATACAATCCTATCAAAAAATGGTAAAAAAATGGTGATAACTCTCATGCAGCATCTGTTATGAAAACTCGTCTTTAAGAGGATAATCTCACGGTCCTTTTCCAGTCGGCCATGTTTTCACACTATCTAAAAATTGCACTCCGGTATCATAGAAAACAGAAAATATTTTCTTCTATTAATATCTTTGGATTATCAATTGGTCTTGCCTGTACAATCATTATTCTTATCTGGATATTCGATCAGTATTCCTATGATAGATTTGTAAAAGACAAGAATAACATTTATCGATTAGAAGCGTTGGACTGGGTTGGTCTACCAGGCTTCTTTGACGACTATTTAATCCACTTTCCGGAAATTGAACATATGGTGAGGATTGTCGATGACCGAAAGCCTGTAGTCTCAATTAATCAACAATTTTATGAAATAGAAGATTTTGTGTTCACCGATACTCCAATCTTTTATCTTTTTAATCTGAATTTTATTCATGGGAATCCTTATACATCATTCAGTTCACCTTTTTCAATTGTGCTAACGGATAAAACTTCCAGGAAGTTATTTGGAAATGGAAATCCAATTGGACAGACGCTCACTTATAACAATGAATTTACGTATACAATAACCGGCGTAATAAATGATCCGGCGAAATTTCACAAGCCAATCGATTTAATAGCATCCATTCAGGATCTTCCGATAATTCATGACAATCATAACTATATTAATGAAGACAGATGGAATTATCTGTTCTATTTATTGCTGAATGAGGATGCAGATCTCAAATCACTCCAAGAGAGAATCAATGAAGTCTTAAAGAATGAACTGCCTGCATTTTTAAATGAGGAAGACAGATTTCTTCTTCGCGCTTTTAATACTATATACTTTTCGACTGGATTACAACACGAAGGAAAAGTGAACCATGGGAATCTTAAACTTATCATCTTATTTGCTTCAATTGCCATAGCTATCTTAATCATTGCCTGTATAAACTTCATTAATCTTACCACCGCAAAATCTTATATCAGGAAAAAAGAAATAGCGGTGCGAAAAATCGTTGGAGCATCCAGGGGTGCTCTAATATTTCAATTCTTATTTGAAACATTAATCTCAATCTTTCTCTCTGTATTACTTGCCCTGATACTTGCCGTATTATTTCTTTCCCCTTTTAACAGATTAATCGGGGAGAATTTGGTTATCGATTATTTCTCGCCTGTCTTAGCAGGTGGAATTTTACTGATCTTTTTCTTTACCGGGATTGTATCAGGAGTTTTTCCTTCCTTATATCTGGCATCTGGCAGTCCATTATCTGCATTCAGAGGAGATAATACAACAACGCTTAAGCACTCCGGTTTCAGAAATATCTTAACGATTATTCAGTTCGTCATATCCATTGTTTTGATTTGTGGAACTGTTGTGGTGATGAAGCAAATAAAATTCATGAGAAGCAAAGAGTTAGGATTCCAGCCGGATCAGATTGTCCATATCAATCTGAAAGGAGATTTGCTGCATGAGAAGAAAGAGGTATTTCGTGATTTGCTGCTTAATGAAGAAAACATCAATGAAGTATCTGTTTCAGATGACATTCCAGGTAATATCCGAAATACAAATACCTGGACAGTTGATGGAGAAGAAAAATCCATCTTGGTAATTAATGCAGATCCAGAGTTTGTTCAATTATTCGACATTCAAATGGTACAAGGCAGAAATTTTTCGCGGGAGACGAAAACAGATTATCAAAGGAAATTGTTAATCAATGAGGAAGCAGTTCGGTTTTTCGGGTTTGATAAGCCTGTTGGTATGCATGTCAGGGCAAACTATGGTGATTGTGAGATAATCGGTGTGGTTAAAGATTTCCATTTTAATTCGCTTCATTATAAAATCTCCCCTATGGCCATATGTTGGGACCAAACCTGGACGGATATAGCGAATATTAAAGTAACTGGCAATGATATGAATTACACGCTTCAGCGAATTAAGGATATCTGGCAGGAATTTTCACCGGAATCCCTGTTTTCTTACCATTTTGTAAAAGATAGTTATACCGATCAATACAGCAAGGAGGACAATCTTGCAGAGACTCTTCTCTATTTCACATTTTTAGCGATCTTGATTGCCTGTTTGGGAATCCTTGGATTATCAATCTTTATCTCTGAAAAAAAGACCAAAGAAATTGCTGTTAGAAAAGTTTTCGGATCAAAAAGTTCTTCCATTATATTCTTGTTATTCAAAACATTCTTCAGATGGATAACTTTCTCTTTCTTTATTTCCGTTCCCATTGCCTATTTGTTACTGAATGATTGGTTACAAAATTTTGCGTACAAAACAGGTTTGAGTCTTTGGACTTTCCTCCTATCGGGATTAATCACAATCATTATAGTGCTATCCACTACTGCCGTAATCGTTATCAAAGCAGCCGACAGAAATCCGATTGAAAGTTTGCGGTACGAATAAAAATATGGTAACAGCTTCCTGTTTTTTAATTCGCAATTATACGGAAGCTGGAAGAAATGGAGCAGACATTAGGAAAAGCAAAATAAGCGCCACCCGATATAATTTCAAGCTGCCAGATAACCATTGTTTTCAATCTTCTGTATTCTTAATAACATATTGACTCTCTTTTATTTGTCATGAGATTTCCCTATTTTTGTTATGAAATACCAACACCGTAAAGACCATTAACTTAATTCCTAAAAACCATGAAAACAAAACTTTCCTGTTTGCTGTTAATTCTTTTTGTTTCCGGGTGCGCTGTCTCCCGCAAAGTACAATACAGTGGAATCAATGCAAACGTACCGGCATTCAGTGAAACCATTGCTCTTGCCACCTGGGACCAACGGGAACAGGTGCTTGATGGATCAAGGAAACCGGATTTTGTAGGTTATATGCGTTCAGGGGCAGGAATAGCATATCCCATCGGAACAGCCAGCGGGAAACCGCTTGCAGATGATATTTCATCTTCCATCTCCACCTCACTGGAAAAAAAGGGATGCACAACTTCAGTGATTACCACTTCACCGGCGGACAATGAAAACACCATTCTGGATAATCTTATAAAAAGCGGTAATGAGAAACTCTTATTGGTAAAATGTTCGGAATATCACACGGATGGATATGGCATACAGAATCTCAACTATAATTTGCAGGTTACGGTTTATGCATCCGATGGGGAACTTGTGAAAGAGAAAAGGTTCCAGGGGGATCGGACTTTGGGTGGCAATGTAGCCTGGGGACCTGGTAAATATCAGGAATATATGCCTGAAGGTTTAAAAACTCTGCTGGAACAAATTTTTAATGATGAGGAAATTTCTTCAGCATTGAATCAGTAAGGTAAAATCACCGTCCGTGTAAATCCTGGTTCAATTGTAAAGATGCTTATGACAACTCCCTCACAACTTATGGGGCCTGTTATTACCTACAAATTTTCAGGATTATAAGCAACGCTTGCTCTCCTGAAGGTACAGATCATTACACTCTTTTTTCTTCTCACAGGATGTACAATTTTTTTATCGGTTTAGTTCAGGTGACTGTGTGGATCAATCTGGAATGATATTGCGTTGTTTCCCTGTCCGGATCATTTTTAACCTCACACACGTCGTTAAAGATCATGGTTTCACCGTTATCAACTGTATATGCCGGCCATTCGGGTAATCCACCACCATTTGGATCTCCTGTAGCCATAAACTGCAACAAAGCTCCGGACATTTTTTCCGATAATTTCCTGGGCCGCTCACCGCCACCTGTGTGGGTTAACATGAAATCTGTATTATAGTACCAATAGCAGATATCAGTACAATGGCCTGCCTTCATGCGGTTGTCAAACAGCGGTGGTTGCCAGCCAAACCAGGCAACATAAACCGGAGCATTCTGATTTGCTTTGGCATTGGCATACCGGTTATCCATGATCTGGGGTGCAGAATTACCCCACCATAAGGCCGGGTATATATCATCCCAGGGTTCCGGTTTCTGTGGTGGCATGAAGCGGTTTCTCTGCTGGTTTTTATTTTTTCTTTTTAACGATTTGTAAACAGGTATTGAATGATCTCATTAATTTCTCCCATCGTTTTCGTTCCATCCGGAAGTGATTGTTGATTACTTCACACCGGGTATCAATCCACATTACTTAAACAGCAAAGGCACAAATTCGGAAAGATAGATCCTCCAGTTGGGCCATGTATGTCCCCCGGTACTTTCACGGTAAATGTATTCCAAACCCAGGTCATCGTAGAACTTTCGCAAATTGACAACCGACTCATACAGGAAGTCATCCTTCCCGCAGGCAATCCAGTACAATTTTACTCCACTATCCTTAAGTGCTTTGATCTGGGCTCTGTGATCATCCCTGTTATAACTACCAAACCGGGTATCGCTAAACAGTCCCATGCTCATGACACCAATGTAATTAAACATCCCGGGATTGGCATTTGTAATCATCTGAGTATGAAAACCTCCCATGGAAAGGCCAGAGATTGCACGGTGGTCAGCATCTGCTATGACCCGGAAATTCTTTTCAACGAACGGGATTACGTCTTTAACCAGGCTCTCTTCAAACTTACCGGATACCATTCCACCCGGTCCACCGGCATTTTTGTGGTCGATTTCCATGTCAACCGGCTGGTCTGCTGGTGCGGCAGCCACCGTAGGAACGCCATTTGTCATAACGACAATCATGGGTACCGCTTTCCCGGAAGCGATCAGGTTGTCGAGGGTATAATTTGTTCGCCCGAGAGTAGTCCAGGCATCTTCGTCCCCACCGGCACCATGAAAAAGATAGAGCACAGGATAGGATACATCGCTCGTGTAATAATCCGGAGGCGTGTAGATGTACATTCTCCGGTCCATTCCCAGTGTCGGAGAGGGGTACCATACTTTGGAAATGGTGCCATGAGGAACGTTAAAAACAGTATAAACATCCGATCCTTCTCCACGGATCGTAAATACACTTTCATTACGTACACCGTCACGAACAATATTGAAATTACCGGGATCAAGAGCCCGCACTCCGTCAATGATGAATGAATAAGTATAGATTTCCGGGGCAAGCGGATCAATCTGTATCTGGAACAGTCCGGTATCATTCCGTTCCATTTCCATACTTGCCCCCCAGCCCTGCATCCAGTTGCCCGAGAGTTTCACTGATCTGGCATCCGGGGCATACAACCGGAAAATCACGGAATTATCTTCCTGGATATCCGGTGAAACAATTGGTCTACTGCCCCACTGGGCATAGATCTGAAAAGAAAAGGCTATCCAAAGAGAAAGAGTAAACAAGCTTAAAATACGATGATGAGGGATTACAGAACATTTGTTCTTTTTCAGAATATTTTTCATTGTAATAAAGTTTATGATTAGTTAATCATTAATCGATACAACTCCTGTTGATTTAATCTTTGCCGATTCAGTGGCAGGCAGTTCCCAGTTCTCATCAAAGTAACCCTCACTGATAACATTATCCGAGAACTCATTAAACAGCACAAAGTCCTGGAA
>CAYZVJ010000054.1:0-4267 GCA_964481765.1 uncultured Rikenellaceae bacterium
GTGGAAAAAATGAAGGTAATATTCTCCTCCCTATTCAATTTTTCCATGATGTCCAGCAGGTTTTCGGTAGACTTGGAATCCAGATTGGCGGTCGGTTCATCAGCGAGGATGAATTTAGGCTTAGAAGCCAATGCCCGTGCTACAGCCACACGCTGTTGCTGACCACCGGACAGCTTGTTGGGACGGCTGTTTATTCGATCAGCCAAACCGACTGCCTGCAATAGCTCTTTTGTTCGGGCATCCCGTTCACGTTTTGACCTTCCCTGAAGGTGCATGATGAATTCCACATTCTCTTTGGCAGTAAGTACCGGGATCAGATTGTAGGATTGAAATACGAAGCCAATGTGGTTCATCCGGAAATTGATCAGTTTCCTGGACCGGAGCTTCCAGATATCCACTCCGTCAACGATCACTTCCCCGGAGGTAGGACTATCAAGGCCTCCCAGGAGATTGAGGAACGTTGTTTTGCCTGATCCTGAGGGTCCTACTATGGCGGCAAATTCTCCCTTTTCAAAATTTAAGTAGATGCCGTTAACAGCTTTTACTTCAAGCCCGGCTCCATCGTAAATCTTGGTCAGGTTTTTAATCTCAATAATACTCATGTCGATCTGTTTAAAAAAGTTACTGATTTATTCGATCCGTAATGCTTCTGCCGGATCATACTTTAATGCCTTGTATGCCGGATAGATGGCTGCAATAATGCCGGTGAACAGCACCATGATGATCACTGTGATCATGAGGTTGACATCAATACTGGTAAAGACCCGGGGATCATACCCAAGCTGGGAATAACCCTCGGCCCAGAGGGACATATCAATGGCATGTGTTTCAAAATATTTTGATAAGCCACTTCCTGCCATGGTCCCTACAACCCCGCCAACCAGTGTAAGCAATACCGTTTCAAGAACAATCATGTTGAATACCCGCTGTTTGTTCATACCGATTGCCATTAACATACCAAGTTCTTTCACCCGTTCCAGGACAACCATCAACATCGTATTGATGATCCCGAATAGCAGGGCAAACAGAATGATGATGATGAAGATGTACATGTAGAGATCCATCACTTCCGTTAAATACCCCATTTCCGGACTCAGCTCTTTCCAGTTCAGGATCTCCAAATCCCCATTCATGGCAACAATCTGATGTTGAACCGTATCGACCAATTCGTTGTTTTCTACCAGTATGGCTATTTCATGCCCGGCCTGGCCAGGTAATTCAGCAAGACGGGCAATATCACTACGCCCGACGAAAACAGTTGTTTCATCATAGGTTGAATTTGGTGTTTCATAAATACCGACAACCCGGAATGCTCCACTGGTAATATTGTTGTCCAGATCCTGAAGCGTGATGATTACCTTGGAACGAAGTTTAACTTTTAGTTTTTCGGCCAGCTTTTTCCCGATCAGTACAGGATTGCTCCGGATGCCGTTAAAGTATTCACCTTCAATGATGTTTTGCTCCATATCGGTTACCCGTTTTTCATCTTCGGGATCAACACCAATAATTTTAACCCCGGATGCGGTTTCAGCAGAGGATATCATGGATTGGATTACAAACCGGTTGCTGACACCTTTAACACCCGGGATATCCGCTATCTTCCGGGTCAGCTCAGCGCCCGTTGAAATGTAATTCCCCAGTTCCATAGTGGACCTGAAATCGGGATGGTGAATCTGAATGTGCGACAGTTCATTGGATATCACCTGTTCGATCCGCTGATTCATCATACCGGTAAAGAATGCAGTGGAAAACACACCGGCAGAAATGCCAAGGGTAATGGCTATAATTACCACGGTGCTTCTAACCTTATTGCGCCATATGTTTCTCCAGGATATCGACCATATCATAATTACACGTTTTAACTGGTTGTTAATTGATCCATTCTGTTATGCCCTGAGTGCCTGATTAACACGTAAGATACCGGCCCGGTATACCGGGAATATGGCAATCACGACAGTTATGATGAATATGGTAATGACCTGGTTGTAAAATACCGAAGGCAACCATGAGAATAACAGAAGGGGCTCGATTCCCATCTGGATCATGGTTGCAGCAGCCTCTCCGGTTAATCGTATCGGATGATTAATGAACCAGGTGATAATCGGGACACTTCCGGCAAAACCAGCCAACGTGCCAATTAAACCAATCAAAATGGTTTCGAAAAAGAGGATTACCCCAAGCTTCGTACGCTGCATACCGATGGCAACCATTACCCCCATTTCCCTTCTCCTCTCTGACAGCATCATCAGGATGGTCCCGAAAATACCAAATCCAACCAGAATATAAAGGATGGCCTTCATAACAACTCCCCCGGCCCTGTCTGCCTCAATGAGCTGAACCACCTCGGGGTGCATTTCATTCCAGGTCATCAGACTATACGGAGAACGGATCTTTTCCTGTAGCCTTTCACGCACCCCGGGCATTGCATAATGATCCGTAACCATGATCACGAGAGCTGTAAGAAGCGATTCGGCTGAATAGAACTCCCTGCAATTGTCTATGTCCATATAGATGAGCTCCTGGTTGATCTCGGGATTGGGGAATTCCAGAATGCCACGAATGGGATATTTGCCTGCGGCACTCACCCCATGATAGCCCTGACCCAGTAACACAAGAGTGTCTGATAAACCAAGACCCAAATGGTTGATCAACCCGGACACTACCAGCAATCCGTTATCCCCGGGTTCCAGATAATGCCCTGAAGTAATCCATTTGCTGACTTCAGTGATACGGTCTTCTTCTTCAGGATCAATACCCATAATCATGGCTCCCTTTGTGGTCTCTTCGGATGAGGCAAGTGCAAACGATACAAACCGGGGTGCGATTTGTGTAACCCCCTCGGTTTGTTTAACAAGATTGATCAGTGAATCCGTTTCCGGGAATGAATTGTTGATGGTCTTATCTTCCCAATAATCTTCCTGGTGGATCTGCATGTAACCGGAATAAAATTTCACCCAGTTATCCACCATGGATGTGTATGACCCTTCCTGCATGGAAGACATCACGGTAGAAATAATGACCGCAAAAAATACGGAGGAGACAGTGATTAAGGTTCTTCGCTTGTTCCGCCATAAGTTTTTCCATGCAATCTTCAAGTTTTTCATCACAACGTTGAATGGTTTAAGTTTACATTAAGCTACGAGGGTATATACCAACGTTAATCTGTCTTTACCAAATTTACAAAAGCTACCGGACCCGCCGCATGTTCTGAATGGAGAAAAAATCATCCTCCAAGGGGACGTTGAATGTCACATGGGTGAACTCCATCGTTGTTTTTTGCCCCTCCTTGTCAACCGGAATGATCTCAAAATAGGTGGGGATAACTCGATCTCCCACATTTTTTATTTTTGACAGGATTTCACGATTTACCAGATACCCGTCTTCATCGTAATATTCATTCTTCAGGGTGAAATACTCATCCCTGGAGATCCAGGATATGATCTTTCCCCATACAACCGGAGCATCCTCGTGGGGCTCCAGTAGAATCTTATAACAGTCGTACCCTTCAATCGTTTCAGTTCCAATAAGGGTGTGGCTGTAATCTTCTACGATTGATGATTCCTTCACCAGATCATCATTGGTCATATCCGATCCCATCCACGATTGCATCATCATCGATGGGGGGATCTTGATCATGCGTTCGATTGAAGGAACCCAATTCCACATCTCCTTCTCGCGCTTCAAAAAGACCTGACCCATCTCTTTCGCGGGTTCTGTGATATAAATCAGGGATAAATCAGTTCCTTTTGACCATGCTTTGAAGGAAAGGGTTCGATCCCATTTGGGGCGTATGATCTTCATGGTCATTTCCGCATAACTGGAATTTCCACGCATCAGCTGATTTGCTCTGTCGATAATCTCCTTTGCTGTGGGATTATCCTGAGCCTGCAACAGTCCCTTGCCGGGAAGTACTGTTCCAATTAGAAATACCAGTAAAAAAAAGCTGATCTTTTTCATCTTATTCATCTGCATAGAGTTCAATTATTTTCTGTTTAACCGATTCAAGTGGAAAACGTTCAGGGTTCATAACATAATGAATCCCGATACCATCCAGTTGTGCAACGAATACACGCGCCGAAGCTTTTGGGTTTTCATCTCCCAGCTGTTCAAAATAGCCTTCTACCATGCCGAAAAGTGATTCGATCGTTTCCTGAAACACCTTATCGACCAGTTTCAATACAGGCGGTTGGGTCAGAATGCCAAAATATAGCTTCCAGAATTCCACGTTTTCTTTCAGAATCCGGAAGGTCTCTTCGATGAAATACTT
>CAYZVJ010000054.1:4367-15732 GCA_964481765.1 uncultured Rikenellaceae bacterium
TCCAGAATTCCACGTTTTCTTTCAGAATCCGGAAGGTCTCTTCGATGAAATACTTCATCTCCTGCCGGGTAAGCATACCATCATGATCCGGATCAAAATAGGTCATGATCTCTTCAAGACCCCTGGCAATGATGACACGAATTAACGCTTCCTTACTCTCAAAGTAGTTATACAAAAGCCCTTTGGAGATCCCTGCTTTGTTGGCAATGTCCTGGATCGAAGTGCTGTGAAAGCCCTCATTAGCAAAAAGCTCAAGCGCCGTATCCATGATCAGCAGCTTTTTCCCTTTACGGATCGCTTCAAATTGTTCGGATGTGCGCGGCGACATATCGTTATGTTTTATGACTGAACGCACAGTCGATACGTCTTTCTTAAAAAATGGCAAAGTGCATGCCATTTATGACTGAACGGTTGGTCAAAAATAAGGCAATCGGTATTAAAATCCAAATATTTTCATTAAAAAATGGCACATTTTTTTAATACTTTACTATACAATGGTTAAAGATTTGATGAATCGGTAACATTTATTCGGGATTGTGATAACCCTGTAATTTTTGTTTTAACCGGGTTATCTTATCGACTGTAGTGAGGGATTGTTCTTGCTGGTTGAGGGCCGTTTCCCATGCACCATACATTGGATTGGGCAAGATAATGAAACGGCTGCCAAAATCATCAGCATACCGGTCGACAAGAATATGTCCATCATGATCAGAGCGATCTTCAAAAAGTGCGGAAAAATCATTCAGATTATCACCAATCAGTAAAATGATATCATGGTTATCGGCGACTTTTTCTCGTCTTGTTTCTTTGCTGCTGGTGCTGTCTTTCAATAGTAAATGATCCTGATCTGCATAGGGGAACCCTAGTGTCGATAAATTATTGATGGTTGATTTCATCTCTTTTACGGTGCGGTTTGAGACATAATAAACCTCAATCTTTTTTTCGTATAGGTATTGACAGAATTTCAGGGCTCCGGGCAGGGCATCGGCTGATGCATGCCGGGTCCATTGGTACCAGAGATCCGGATTGTATGGTTGCTCCTGAAGGATCAGTTCTGCCTGAAACGGGGTGTTATCCAGGATGGTTTCATCGATGTCAAGAATAACGGCCTTTTTCCCATGGGATGGTTGAAGCAACCGTTGATCGACGACTGTTCTGGCCCAATTGAATGCCTGGTAACTCAGGGCTCTCATCTCTGCCGATCTCTGATACCAGAGTGTGGCCATGATGAGATGATCCTGTGGTTGTCCAGAGGGAATTTTTGGAGGGTCAACCGGGGGATTTGATCCCATGGTTGAACAGGAAACGGCGGTTACTGCAAGCAGATAGAAAATACGTATTGTTTTCATCTTTTTTTAATCTGGTAATGGATACAATGTCAAAGATATCATTTTTGTTTGCAGTGTAACTTTCATCTGTCTATCTTCGTCCTAGTTTTGAGTTTGCTACCGTATGACTGTAGAGGAATACAACCGGAGCGTCGATCAATTCTCTGATGGGCTTTACCGTTTTCTCCTGAATAACATTAAGGATGCGGAGAAAGCACGGGATATCATTCAGGATACCTATGAAAAGTTGTGGAGGAAGGTAGAGACGGTTTCCGGTGAAAAAGTAAAGTCCTATCTGTTTACAACGGCATACCATACGATGATTGATCTACTGCGGAAAGAGAAATGGAGTACTGATTTCAATACTGTAAACCGGGACAGCTATTATCATACGGATCAATATTCCGATTTGAATGAGATTTTGCATGAAGCAATAGAGCGGCTACCTGGGGATCAGCGATCCGTGATCATGCTACGGGATTACGAAGGATATTCCTATCAGGAGATAGCAGAGATTACCGGTCTGACTGAGTCACAGGTTAAGGTTTATATTTACCGTGGCAGGCTGTTTTTGAAGAACTACATTGGTAAAATTGAATCGGTCATTTAGTTTCAACGGATGAACATCACAAGGGAAAATTACGAAAGCTTTTTTCTGGATTACCTGGAGGGATCTCTGGATTCTTCCATGATGGAAGAGATGAACGCTTTCCTTGAGAGCAATCCCGATCTTAAAGAGGAGCTGGAGGAGTTTAAACAGGTGTCTCTTCCGGCTGATCCTGTCACATTCAGGGATAAAGAGCAATTGAAAAAGATCGTTTCAAAACGAGACGATATAGGGGACAAGCACTTTGATCAGCTCTGTATTGCAAAACTTGAAGGAGACTTGAATAGCGCTGAGGAGAAGGCACTGGATCAATTACTGATTGACCAACCACAGCGGAAAAAAGAACTGGATCTCTTTTTCAAAGCGAAACTTCAGCCGTTACCGGTGATTTTCCCGGATAAGCAATTATTGAAAAGAAAAGTACCAGCTTTCCGGCGTAAATACGCCTGGTATTCTATTTCTGCTGCAGCATCAGTCATCCTGATTCTGGCATTTTTGCTGTTGTTGAGCCAATTCCGGAATCCGCAGGAAGAGAGCATTGCTATTATTTCACCGATGACTGAAAGCAGCGATGCCACGGTTTCAGAAGAGACAACAATCATAGAAGAAGATGTTACAGATTTAGTTGATCAAGTTGTTGAACGAATGGTTTCTACAGTAGCGAGTGGAACCGTGAAAAAGGTTGATATAGTGGCAATGAATATTTCTGAGACAACAATGGAACAGAAGGGGGAAAGCATTTCCGTAAATTATCCGGAGATCGTCGCTGATCATAGAACCAATCTGGAACTTTTGAGCAGGCGTGAATTTGAACAGATCACTACCTCTCCATACACTACCATAGCGACCACGGAGATAATGGAGCAAGAGAATGAGGTTGAAGGAGAGTATCTCACCTTACGCGAAGTGGTTGCCCGAAGACTGAGAAGTGCCGTGTCTGCTGAAGAACCTGGTGCAACCGGACAGGAAGATAAAATAACGTTTCTGGATATTGCAGATGCCAGTGTACGGGGCATTAGCCGAATTCCCGGTATTGACATGAAATTGGATCGGTATTATGATCAAGATGGTCAGTTGACCTCCTATGCCTTTACCTCTAAATCCCTCTCTTTTTCGCACGAAGTAAAAAAGTAGCACTCATTGTAACATTTGAAACAGTGATACGTCCTACGGTCAAATGCAGGTTTATCCTGCAGCATGTTTAATTCACAAATCAATACACAATGAAAAAATTCGGACTACTACTAATGATCCCTGCAGTTGTTTGGACTTCATTTGGACAAACGGATACGGGAAAAGTCACTGTAAAGGAGAATGATGTGATCCTGATTGAGGGGGACATTCAAGGAACATCCATTAACGTTGGATCGGATGATATAGTGACGTACGAAGCTAAGGATGATACCATTCAGGTGAAACTTGGCAAGCGAGGGATTAAAATCATGGAAACAGAGGATGGAACTTCGATTGATATCATTGATCTGGATGAGCGTGACAATGACCGTTCAGATAAGAGACGGAAACGCTTCAGGGGGCACTGGATGGGCGTGGAGCTGGGTTTGAATAATTTGCTTACCAGTGATTATAACATGGATTATCCTGAAGAGTCCAGGTTTATGGAACTGAATACCGGGAAATCGTGGAATTTCAACATCAATTTTCTACAGTATAGCCTTGGTTTTGGTACCGACAAGGTTGGTCTTGTGACAGGATTGGGGTTGGAAATGAATAATTACCGGTTTGATAATTCCCTTTCCATCATGAAAGAGGATGGGTTCATTGTTGCGGACAGCTCCTATTTGCTTGATCCGAATGTGAGCAACATTGAAAAATCGAAACTGCACACAACCTATTTGACCCTGCCATTGCTTCTTGAATTTCAGATCCCTGCGGGTAGAAATAATCACCGGATTCATTTTTCTGCAGGTGCCATCGGAGGGGTAAAACTATGGTCACCCACGAAAGTCGTTTATAAGGATCAGAATGGGAACAAAGAGAAAAATAAAGTGAAGGGGAATGATTACAATCTGTCTCCTTTGAGATACGGTGTTACGGCCCGCATTGGTTACAGGGCTTTAAATGTGTATGCAAATTTAAACCTGACTCCCCTGTTTGAAAAGAATAAGGGGCCCGAACTCTATCCTTTTTCCATCGGGTTAATTCTCCATTTTTTCTACTAATTGGGTCATCGGACATGAGAGGCAAAGGTTGTCAGAAGCAGGATTAACCACAAGGCAGAATCGGTTGTTTGTTATTAGAAAGGGCTGTAAAAGCCCTTTTTTTTGTGCACTGGTTATCGAAGGGACTATCTGTTATTTTCCTATCTTTATCCACCCATTACATCGTTGGGCATGGAAAAGGAAGAACTTACTCACCAGGAATTGCGCCGGTATAACCGACACATCATGCTGCCGGAGGTCGGTAGAGACGGGCAGAAGGCACTGAAAAAGGCCAGAGTCCTGGTTGTGGGAGCCGGAGGCCTGGGGTGCCCGGTTCTGCAATACCTGGCAGCGATCGGTATTGGCAAATTAGGAATCATTGATTTTGACAAAGTGGATGAAGAGAACTTGCAACGGCAGGTTCTTTATGGTTTGCAGGACCTGGGGAAATTGAAGTCCATCATTGTCAAAACACGGCTTCAGCAGTTTAACCCGCTGGTGAATTATGAGATCATTAATATACGCATGGATAGAAACAATGCCCTGAACATCATTCAACAATATGATATTGTTGTGGATGCCACGGATAATTATCCAACGCGTTACCTGATCAATGATGCTTGCGTGATCCTTAAAAAACCCATGGTCTATGGAAGCATTCATACTTTTGAGGGACAGGTTTCCGTTTTCAATTACCGGGAAGGACCAACCTACCGTTGTCTCTTCCCCAAAATGCCGGGTAAACGGGAAGCACCTGCAGCATCTGAAATTGGGGTGATCGGTGTACTTCCTGGAATAATTGGCACTTTTCAGGCAAACGAGGTGATAAAAATAATCCTTGGTAAAGGAGGAATCCTGTCCGGGAAACTACTGGTTATTAATATTCTGGAATCCTCCTTCTACCGGTTTACCATTACAAAAAACCCAAAGAACCTTTCCATAACAGAGCTGTCAGATTATTCCCAATAATTGCACACATCTCCTGAAGAAAGGAACCAGGTAATGCAAAGGAGAACATAACAGAGCGCATAATACAAAGAGAAAAGCATATGAAACTACTATTGATCAGTAATTCAACCAATGCCGGAGAGGAATATCTTGATTATCCGAAGTATCAGATAAAAGCATTCATGGGTGAACGCCGGGTAACTGCCCTGTTTATACCCTATGCAGCAGTTACTTTTTCGTTTGATGACTATGAGAAAAAAGTCGATTCCCGCTTCAGGGAGGTAGGCCATGCCGTGAAATCTGTCCATCATTTTTCTGATCCACTGGATGCCATTGCCAATGCTGAAGCCATTGTAGTAGGGGGTGGGAACACCTGGCAACTCATCAGCATGATGCAGGAGAAAGGAATGGTGGATGCCATTGCAAAACGAGTGCAGGGTGGAGTTCCCTACATTGGCTGGAGTGCAGGCTCCAACGTTGCATGTCCAACCATTCGTACCACCAATGATATGCCCATAACCGAACCAGAAAGCTTTAACGCGTTTGATTTGATCCCCTTTCAGATCAATCCCCATTACCTGGATGCAAATCCTGAAGGCCATGCGGGTGAGACCAGGGAGGCAAGAATTGAGGAATTCATTGAGGTAAATCCCGACGTTTATGTGATGGGATTGCGTGAAGGAACCATGTTGTGGATAGAGGAGCGCATCAGACTAATCGGCCCGCGAAAGGCAAGAATCTTCAAGAAAAACAGGAAACCTCAAGAACTTGGACCGGAAGATGATTTCAGTTTTCTTTTATCATAACAATACACCCCCCCTCTTTCCTCGTTTAATTCAAGGTTGAGATTGGAGCAAAGCGTATGCGGATTATTAAGAAAATAATGATTTTTTTGCTTCTCTTCCTGCTGTTTATTCTGGGTGCAGGGGTGATCCTTTCCTTGGTTTTTAAAGATGAGATAACCGGATTATTGATCCGGGAACTGAATAAGAAAATTGTCACTAAGATAGAGGTTGAAGAGGTTAAATTCTCGTTCCTTCGCAAATTTCCCAACGCATCCATTGAGCTCCGGCAGGTTTTAATTCACCCTCCCGCAGCATTTTACCAGGAGAATAAGCAGGACCCGGGGTATGATACCCTGCTTTTTGCCCAACATCTTTTTTTGGAATTCAACGCGAAAGATATTATTCACAAAGAATTTCGCATTAAGAGGATTCATGCTGACAGGGGATCACTCTACCTGACAGTGAATCGCGCCGGAATGCCAAATTATCAATTCTGGATGACAGATGCTGAAGGGGCTACAGACACGATGAACATCAACCTGCAGGATCTGAAATTTTCAAACCTGCAATTCCAGGTGGTAAACCGGGTAAGTGATTTTCGTTTTGCCGGCTTTGCGGAATCCTTTCGTTTGAAAGGAGATTTTGCCTCCCGTAACTTTCAATTGCAGGCAGTGGCGAATCCGTTTGTACAACACCTCTCCCTCCATGGCATACAATACATAACGGACAGGGTATGTCGGATTGACCTGGAGATGTCAGTTGATGGAACGCAATACACCATTGAAAGGGGGAATATTGAGGTTTCGGGAATGCCATTTGTAACCAAGGGATCTTTCACAACCGGTGAAAGCCGGAAGCTTAACCTGATGGTGAATGGAGAGGATCTGGATATAACCTCTGTTATCAAGCTTTTACCCGCTACCCATAGAGAGCGTTTCAGCAACTATGCCATGACCGGGAATCTTGATTTTGAAGTGGCTCTGACCGGTAACTATGGAATAAAAGGACCCCCACTGATCGTGGCACATGGTTATCTTGAAGGCGCCAGTCTGACATCCATAAAAGGCAACATAAAAGTTGATAAACTGAAGTTGTCCGGATATTATTCGAATGGGGTGAAAAGAACCCCTTCCTCAACAAACCTGAAAATCGATGAATTTTCCTGCACTATTGGCAGCAATTCGCTGTCGGGATCATTCACCATCCAAAACTTCGAACACCCGGAACTGGAATTGCTCATTACCGGATCCATGGACCTGTCGGAAATTCACCATTTTTTTCAAATGGATTCAATCGAGTTCATGACCGGTTCTGTCAGAACCAACCTGCGATTACAAGGCCCGTTGAGAAATTACAAACAGATTACACGTCAGGATATTCAGAACATGAATCCGGTAGGACAAGCCGTATTGAGAAATGCGGGCATTCAAATGAAGAATGACCCCAAAATTTTTACGGATGTTAATGGTACGTTAATGTTTGGTAAGCACATATGGGTCGATGAGCTGGACATGAAATTTAACGGTAATAGGTTAACACTGAAAGGCAGATTGGGAAATGCAATTCCATACCTGTTAACAGGAGAAAAACCATTGTTGATTGATGCAGATGTTACAGCAGAAGAGTTTGTTTTGGATCGGTTTCTATCCAATGACGAAAACCGGACCGATTCACTGAATAGCCGATCGGAAATCTATTTTCCCGACAACCTTCAAATGAACCTGAGGTTAAATATAGCAGACTATTACCACAAGCAATTTCATGCACGGAACCTCGCCGGAGTTCTCTCCTATCAGCCGGGAATCATTGCTCTTCAGCCCATCGTTTTTGATACCATGGAAGGCCATGTTTCAGGAGACGGGATGATGGCAAAAGCACCGGACGGCACCTATCCGGTGCGCATTCAAAGCAACATAAACGGATTAGATATTCAAAAACTGTTTACAGCCTTTAATGATTTCGGACAGGAATACATTGTGGATGAAAACCTGAAAGGATCTGCTTCCGGAGAGATTGATTTCTCCGCCACATGGGACCGAAATGTAACGATCGATAAACAATCCATCGTTGCCGAAAGCCATGTGATCATAACCCGGGGGGAGTTGATCAATTTTGAACCCATGCTGGGGCTTTCCAAGTTCATTGAGGTGGAAGAACTACAGCACATCCACTTTTCAGAACTTGAAAATGAAATCATGATCAAAGATGAAAAAATCACCATTCCGCAAATGGAGATTCAATCGTCGGCACTGGATATAACACTATCCGGAGTTCATGATTTTGAAAACAACATTTCCTATAAAGCAAAAGTATTATTGTCGGAAATTCTTTTTCGAAAAGCAAAAGACCGAAAACGGGAAAATGAGGAATTTGGCGTGATTGAGGATGATGGACTGGGAAGGACCAGTCTATACCTAACCATAACCGGCAAACCGGGGAATATAAAAGTTGCCTATGACAGAAAAGGGGTCAGGGAGGTTATTTCTGAAAGCATTCAGGAGGAGCGAAAGAATTTGCGACAGATCCTCAAAGAGGAGTTTGGCTGGTTTCAAAAGGATACTGCCGGGGTTTCTGACAGTGCCACAGAACAGAAGGATAACCGGTTTACCATCCGTTGGGATGATCGTGATACCGTTATGACAGATACTCTGAAGAACGGAACGGTAACAACACCCGCGTTCAGAATTGAATGGGACGATGAGGAAACCGAAGTCGATACTACAGGGGAAAAGAAGCAATCCGCAAAGATGCCAGGGATGAAATAAGAGGACCATTAGTGCGTTATCATACTAATCAATACACATTGTTGTGAATATCTATACACGGAAACAACGCTGGAAATTCCTTCTCTTTTTGGGGGCAATCGTCATTGGTGTCGGGTCATTGTTATATACGCATCGACTGGTATCGGAGTTGAAAGCTGAGGAGAGAGAAAAGGTGGAACTTTGGGCTCAGGCAACCAGGAAGTTAATTGAAATAGACATCAACGAAACCGATTTCGGTTTTCTCTTCGCGATTATTGAAAATAACAATACCGTTCCTGTCATCATGGTTGATTCCGAAGGAGATACCATTTCAATACGCAACCTGGATCCCGATAAGCTGAAAAACCCGGAGTACATCCGGAGACAGCTCAAAAAAATGGCAGCAGTGCATGAGCCGATAGAGATGCCCTTATCGGGGGGAGAAAAAAACTACATCTTCTATCGCGACAGTACGATCCTGACCAAGCTTCTTTATTTTCCATACATTCAACTTGGGGTGATCCTGTTGTTCATTATCGTATCCTATCTGGCATTTAGTTCATCCCGCAAAGCGGAACAAAACCAGGTCTGGGTTGGACTGTCTAAAGAGACGGCACATCAACTCGGGACGCCAACATCAGCCCTGATTGCCTGGGTTGAATTGTTGAGATTGAAAAAACCGGACAGGGAAAACCTGATGGAGTTTGAGAAAGATGTTGCAAGGCTTGAAAAAATCACACAGCGGTTTTCAAAGATCGGATCACATCCCGAAATGGTTAAAACAAACATCGTTCCGGTGATTCAACATGCTGTCGGATACATAAAAAGCAGGTCTTCCGATAAAGTGAATGTTACCTTCAATTTTAGTGCAGTTGATGAATGGGTGGTTCAATTGAATCCAGAACTGTTTGAATGGGTCATTGAAAACCTTTGTAAGAATGCCGTCGATTCCATGAATGGTAAGGGAACCATTGAAGTAACCATGACCGACAACGCGAAGAAACTGTATATTGATATAAAAGATCAGGGGAAAGGCATCCCTAAATCGAGGCATAAAACGATTTTTAAACCCGGATATACCACCAAGGAGAGGGGGTGGGGATTGGGCCTTTCCCTCTCAAAAAGAATCATCGAAATGTATCATGGGGGGAAGATCTTTGTCCTGCATTCGGAAAGTAACCGGGGGACAACCTTTCGCATTGTATTAAAAAAATAAAGGGAAATCCGCGCGGTGAAATATACCAGGAAAGAGATAGAATTAATGGCTCCGGCCGGCTCGTTTGAATCGCTGATTGCAGCTGTGCAGGGAGGGGCTGATTCCGTCTATTTTGGGGTGGAAAAACTAAACATGAGAGCGAACTCTTCACGCAATTTTTCCCTCCGGGATCTCTCCCGGATTGCATCCATCTGCCGGGAGAATAACCTGAAATCTTACCTTACCCTCAACACCATCATGTATGATGAAGATCTTGCCCGGATGCGGAAAATAATCCATACCGTTAACGATTCCGGAATAACCGCAATCATTGCATCGGATCAGGCAGTGATGAATTATGCTTTTGAAGCAGGAGTTGAAGTGCATGTTTCCACACAACTGAATATTAGCAATATAGAGGCATTAAAATTCTATGCACGGTATGCCGATGTTGTGGTTTTAGCACGGGAACTCAACCTGGATCAGGTTCATGCCATTCACAATCAAATCGTTGACCGTAAGATAACGGGACCCGGCGGTGAATTGATCCGGATTGAACTGTTTGTACACGGAGCACTTTGTATGGCCATATCCGGAAAATGCTATTTAAGCCTGCATGAGAGTGACCATTCGGCAAACCGCGGAATGTGTTTGCAAACCTGCAGGAAGGGATACATCGTAACGGAAAAGGAATCGGGTTACCAGCTGGAGATAGAGAATGAATACATCATGTCCCCGAAAGACCTGAATACCATAGGATTTTTAGATAAAATACTGGATGCCGGCGTAAGGGTGCTGAAAATAGAGGGGAGAGCAAGACCACCCGAATACGTCAAAACAGTAGTTACCTGCTATCATGAGGCCATTGCATCCTGTATTGACGGAACCTATGGTGAAGTGAAAATTAAAGAATGGAACAAACGGTTATCCGAAGTATTCAACCGCGGATTCTGGGATGGATATTACCTGGGTCAGAGAATGGGAGAGTGGAGCAAGGGTTACGGGTCCCGTGCAACAAAGCGAAAAATCTATATCGGAAAGGGGATGAATTATTTCTCGAAGATCGGTGTTGCAGAATTTAAGATTGAGACCGGTTCGGTGCATCTCGGGGATGAGATCCTCATTACCGGACCAACCACCGGGGTCATTGAAACCACTGTCAGGGAAATCCGGGTTGATCTGAACAGTGTTGAGAAAGCCAGTAAAGGAGAGAATTGTTCTATCCCGATCGATAGCGTGGTGAGGAGAGCGGATAAACTGTATAAAGTGGTGAATGCTAACGAAGTGAAACAGCAATAACCTCAGCGATAATACCGGCGAATTTCATCCAGGTCTTTAAAGATGCCCTCCTTTATTTCTTTCAATTCAAAGTACTTGTTTGATGAGTAAGAGCTATAAATGTATAGGAATCTGGTTAGAACCCCAACCCCATTGTGTGTTGAGGAGGGAACGCTATTGACAGGAGATTGAGTCTTATTCAGATCAGGTGATGCCTATCTGCAAAGGCCAGGATACGGTTGGCATTTTCGTCGGGATTATCCCCATGGAGATGAATCGTATGGACCGTTTGTACATCCCTTCGGTTCAACCCGTAGTCAT
>CAYZVJ010000054.1:15832-18021 GCA_964481765.1 uncultured Rikenellaceae bacterium
TGGAGATGAATCGTATGGACCGTTTGTACATCCCTTCGGTTCAACCCGTAGTCATAGGTTTTATCATAGTAGGAAAGGCTAAGTTCAATGGCTTTGGTAAATTGTAACCGGTCAATGGCATCGAATGCGATACGTGCATTTTCTTCACCCAACCTTTTCCTGATTCGTGCAACAGCATCTTTTAACTGGTTGGGTGGAAAGGCGGCATATTCTCTTTCCAGTCGTTTTACACGCAAATCAAAATTCATGTTAATTTTTATCACGGGACTTCTTTTCATCTGATAAAACAATTCATCCGGGATAAACACGGATCCGATGGCTTTGCTTTCATCTTCCAGCCAGACTGGAAACGTGGGATCCATTGTCTGCCATTGGGTAAAAAGGTTGTTCTCGAATTGCTCACCGGCGGGTTGAGTTTCCTGGCCAATGCCCCCGAAAGCAGAGCCTTTATGATGTGCAATACTTTCCAGATCAATGGTTTGTTGGTCAAGGGAGTGAAGCCGGTTCAGGATTTCGGTTTTTCCGGATCCTGTAAAACCTCCAAGGATGATCAGTTTCATGGATTTTGCGAACGACTGCCTGAGATGCCGTCGGTAAGAGCGGTAACCCCCTTCAAGGATTTCGCATTGGATGCCGGAAGCACGAAAGAGCAATGCCATATTTTCGCTGCGCATGCCACCGCGCCAGCAATGCAGAAGCAGCGAAGATCCCTGTGCAATCGCAAGGGCTTGTTCAACCATCGCAACCATCCTGGGTTGGACAAATTTCAGTCCCAATAAAATAGCATTAGCGCGGTTTCTCTTTTTGTATTCTATACCAACAGCCGCTCTCTCCTCATCATTGAACAGGGGAATGTTGAACGCTCCCGGAATGTGTCCTTTTGCATATTCGGAAGGGGATCGAACGTCTATGGCAGGAAACCGGTTCATCCTGTCGAGAAAATCACCGATGGTTAATCTATGCGTCATACAAGTAGAATGGTAGCAGGAGTACGAGGCCTCCAATCAAACGGGAATAATCAATGCCAAGAACAATCAATACCGGGAATCATGAGCAGCCATTATCCTTCGAGGAAATTACCCAGGTTAGTTTGTCGGTTCAGAAAACCACTTGATCAGCACTCTTTTGATTTCGTCGACGCGAATGGGTTTGGGAATGTAATCATCCATACCGGCTTTAATCACTTTTTCTCTCGATTCAATATTTGTATCCGCTGTAACAGCAACGATTGGCATATCATACCCCATTTCCCGAACACTTTTGGTTGCATCAAAACCATCTTTTTCAGGCATCATGATATCCATGAAAACGATATCAAAGGGTTGTTTTTTCACCTTTTCCACCACATCGTTGCCGTTTACTGCGATGGAAATTTCAAAGCCAAGGTTTTTGAAAATGCTTTTAGCCACCTTCTGGTTGATGAGGTTATCCTCCGCAACGAGAATTTGAAGTCCTTCCCGAATGGTAACCAGACTTGGAGTTTCTCCCTCTTCAATTTTTATGTGTGTAAAATTATCCTGTATGATGTCAAATATTTCAGATGACTGGAAGGGCTGGATCAGGTAATAATCCACGCCTAATTTTTTACTTCGTGCAAAATTCCCTTTTTTATCGTTTGAGCTCAGAATGATCAGTAAAAAATCATTCGTGAGTTTATTTTGGTGCAATGTTTGCGCAACCAGAAAGCCATCAAACGTTTCGTTATCATTGATGATGATCATTTTATAACTTTCCGATTTATTGGTTGCATTGGATTTGATAACATCAATGGTTCTGTCCTGGTAATTGGTAACGTAGGTAGATATTCCGAAGTTCTGCAGTGTTTCCAGGAGGATGTTTTCCTTATCGGTTTTTTCGTTAATGATCAGCGTTTTAATCTGGTGATATTTCGTTATCTCATCCACACCAATCTCTTTCTTTATTTTTTCATTTGAAAATACGTCAATGGTAAAACTGAAACGGGATCCCGGGAAATCAGGATTTGTAGAGATTCGTGATGGTGATTCAGCCCATATTTTACCCCCCATTAAATTCACGAGCTGTTTGGAAATGGCTATTCCCAGACCGGATCCGTCATGTTTTCTGGTTGTGGATCCGTCAGCTTGAGTAAAGGAATCGAACATAGTACCGAGATGCTCTTTTGGGATACCGATGCCTGTATCTTCAATATCAAATTGCAATGTAATGTT
>CAYZVJ010000054.1:18121-20544 GCA_964481765.1 uncultured Rikenellaceae bacterium
TCGATTTTTGAGAAGTCGAGGATGTCATTAATGATGGAAAGCAGAAGATCTGCGGATTTTCGGATAATGCTAATAAATTCCTGCTGTTCTTTATTTGGTTTTTGTTGCGAAAACGCATCCGCCATTCCAATAATGCCATTGAGCGGAGTACGGATCTCATGGCTCATTTTCGCCAGGAAATCCGATTTGGCTTCATTTGCCAGTGCTTCCTGTTTTCTGGCTTTTTCTAATGGAGTGACATCAATAAAGGCTTCGAGAAGAACCTCCTCACCCTGCAGAACAATGGGAATATCCCGTTTGTAAACGACAATTTCATCTCCATTCTTCTCATAGGTTATGAATTGATTTGCATCAAAAGGAAATCCAAATTTATCCAGATAGAGTAAATTTTTCCCGATAAGGAACCGGTCTGAAATATCTTTACCAACCAGCTCTTTCTCTCCTTCAAGAGAAAGCATTTCAAGAGCCGTTTTATTGGCTCTCTGTATCTTTTTATCCTTATCCACTACCAGGACACCAATGGGTAATGATTCAAGGATCTGTTTCAACACCAGTTCGGATTCTTTCAGCGTTTGCTGTTCGTTTCTTTTTTTGAAGATAAAGAATAGTAGAATTAAAATAATCAGTGAGATAAACAGCAGGGTTACAATAGCAATGATGATGGCATTTTTTGCCACGGCTTTTGCAATAAAATCGGTTTTAAGAGAAAAAACAACACCAAATTCCATACCCAGGAGCGAGGTGGGATAGAATGCGGAAATGATCTCCTGCTCCTCTCCATTCAGGATAATCGCGTGCTTGATCGTTCCCTGAAATCCTTCGAACAGATCGTCCGTGATTTTGTCAAGATGCGTGACATTCAATGAATCATTTGTGAGATTATTCGATAGGATCGTGGCTTTTTCACCGATATCAATCAACCATTGCCACTGGGTGGTTCCGAGATGCGATTTTTCAAACACCCAATTGATGTAACGGATGTAATTGATACTCACCACGATGTTTCCAACAACCCTGTTATCCTTGAAAACTGGCAGGTAATATAAGGTGTTAGTACCAACGGGTTCTATTCTTTCCCGGGGTTGTAGTTCCGTTTGATTATGCGATTGATAACTGTCGTAGATGAATTGATTGTTCTTGTCTTTAATAATACTGAAAACGTTCTTGCGGTTGTCATAAATCTGGATCTGGTTAACAAGTTGTTCGTACTTGGAAAAGAAAATCTCAAGCTGACTGATCGTTTTGGAGTGGATCTCCTTGTTGTCAAATATTCCTGCCAGATCGTTGGAGAAGAGGATCTTATTGGCATCGCTTTGGAATTCCTGCTCTGTCTGCTCGATTTCATAACCACAGATCTGAGTTTGCTTCAGCAGAAAGCCTTTCTGAAAGTCAATTTGTTGATCATAGATATCAAAGTAATAGTAGATATTGACCGCCAGGGTAATAACAATCAGTGCAGCAACGGAGAAATATATTTTTTTCATTAGAAAACGTACACACTTCGGTTTTTAAAAATATAAATTACCGGACAACTAACGATGGGAAACGTGATTTTTTTTTAATTTTTCTCGTTATCGTCTGTACTTTTTATCCTGATTTTCCAGCAGACTACGGTAACTTTTATACCGGGAGGGGCTTATTTTACCAGATTTCAAGGCTTCTATAACAGCACAATTGGGCTCATTTGTATGCAGGCAGTTGTAATATTTACACCCTTTGGAAAAGCGGAATATTTCAGGGAAGAAGTGATAGATCTCTTCCCGCCCCATGTCAATCACCCCGAACCCCTTTATTCCCGGGGTGTCGATAACATAACCCCCAAATACCAGCGGATGCATTTCTGTGTACGTGGTGGTATGTTTCCCTGTTTTGTGATAACTGGAAACGCCTTCCGTTTTGATTTGCAATTCGGGGTCGATCGCATTGATGAGCGATGATTTGCCAACGCCCGATTTACCTGAAATGACATTGACGTTATCCTTCAACAGGGTGCGGAATGCTTCGATATTTTGTCCCTTCACGACCGATGTTTCAAGACAGGAATAACCAATCAGTTCATACATTTGTTTCAATTGATCAACCTGCTTTTGCAGATCTTCATTATAGAGGTCCATTTTATTAATGATCAGGTTGACCGGTATCCGGTATGCTTCGGCGGAGGCAAGGAAGCGGTCAATGAATTCGAAGGGCGTTTCGGGAGATGCCAGGGTAATGACCAGGAGCGCCTGATCAATATTTGCAGCAATGATTTGATATTGACGTGAAAGGTTTGAAGCCCTTCGTATGATATAATTTTTGCGGGGCAGGATCTCTATGATCACACCCTGCTTTCCTGCTGGTTCAGGATCAATCGTTACGTGGTCACCCACAGCAACAGGATTTGTCATACGGGCACCCTGTAACCGGAATGTCCCTTTGATCTT
>CAYZVJ010000055.1:0-19448 GCA_964481765.1 uncultured Rikenellaceae bacterium
CTCTTTTCAGTTCCCGTTCACAAAGATCCGTGATGATCACCTCCAGGCACCTTCGGGCATACACCAGCACCATGTTCTCATCATCGGCTTTGATCAACTTTTCCAGCTCCTTATCCAGCCTGGGATGTTGGCCTTTGAACGAATCGTAAAGCTTCTCCAGATCCTTGATTTCAGCAGACCAGATATTCATTTGATGACGGTTAAATTATGTGGGCAATGCTTCTCCTCTTACATTCTAACTAGCACCGGGATAGTATGCTGGCATGATCGGATATAATACAATGATATTGGTTTATTGCAAGTTACAACTTAATTCTTTTTTAACCAAATGGCCTGAAAGGGGGACTAAAAGAGTCATACGATTACTTCAAAAGGACTCACATTTGAAAAAAATGTGTAATAATACAAAAAGTCGTTTGAAAAAGTGTATATTTATACAAAATAACGTTTGACTTAATGTTAAATCAACGATCAAAACATGGAAAGATATGCAATGCAGGAGTTGAAAAATTGGAAGGCAAAGAGAGAGCGGAAACCTTTGCTTATTCGAGGTGCCCGCCAGGTTGGTAAAACCTGGTTAATGAAGGAATTTGGAAAGAATAATTATAAACATACAGCATATGTAAATTTTGAAAGTTCAAAGTCCCTGAAAACATTATTTACTGATGATTTCGATATTGAGCGAATAATTACTGCCCTGCAAATAGAGACAGGTGTTATTATCGGTGCTGAAAACACATTGATTATTTTCGATGAAATTCAGGAAGCAGAGGGAGCACTTACATCCCTAAAATACTTCCATGAAAATGCGCCCCAATATCATATTATTGCTGCAGGATCACTGCTGGGAGTAGCGCTGTATAAACAATCTTCATTCCCTGTTGGAAAGGTTGAGTTCCTGGATTTGTTTCCACTCAGTTATGAAGAATTTCTGAAGGCAATCGGTCAGGAAGCCCTTCTTGATTTGATTGAAAACAAGAATTGGAGTTTGGTGAGAAATTTTAAGGCGAAATTGATTCAACATTTACGCTGCTATTATTATACAGGAGGTATGCCGGAAGCAGTACTTTGTTACAGGGATAAAAATGATTTCAGGGAGGTTAGGGACATTCAAAAGCGTATTATTACAGCATATGAAAATGATTTCTCCAAGCATGCCCCTGTAGACATCGTTCCTCGTATCAGAATGCTTTGGAATTCAATTCCTTCTCAATTGTCAAAAGAAAATAAAAAATTTATCTATAAAGCAGTTAAACCAGGTTCACGGGCAAAAGACTATGAATTGGCTCTATCCTGGCTGATCGACTGCGGATTGGTTCATAAGGTTTTCAGGGCATCCAAGCCTGGTCTGCCATTAAAAGCATACGAAGATACCGGAGCATTTAAACTTTTTATCACAGATGTAGGATTATTGGGAGCAATGGGAGATATTGATGTCAGGACATTACTTGAAGGAAATACAATATTTGAAGAATTTAAAGGGGCACTGACAGAGCAATTCGTTTTACAGCAATTAAAGACAATACCTGATCTGGCCATCTATTATTGGTCTGCCGAGAGATCAACTGCCGAAATAGATTTTCTGATTCAACATGCAGGTAAAATCATCCCCCTTGAAGTAAAATCGGAGGAGAACCTGCAGGCAAAAAGTCTGAAGACATTTGTTCAAAAATATGCTCAGGTAACAGCGGTCAGAACCTCCATGTCAGATTTCAGGGAAGAAGCCTGGATGACGAATCTTCCTTTATATGCCATTAGTAAACTACCTGATTTGCTGAAAGATTCATCTTCTTGAGGAGCTAAATATACCGGGTATTAACGAACTAGGAGGTGCGTTTTACGATGTAACGTGCTAACCATTACCACACAGTACATCGATCCTCCGGATCGATGAAACGAACCGGGAGGCTCGTTTTACTTTGTAAAAAGATTCCTATTAACTTTTCAACTTTTAACTGATAACATTTAACATGAAAACCCTAGTTCTCATCCACCGGAAGGTTCATTTTCTTCAGGAGTGCAATATAGCGGGGTTCCTTTTGAAGTTCAGGGTACAAATGGCCGTACACGCTAATATAGGGTTCATTTTGATCGTGTATTTCATATCCCTGTTCGAAATAGTCCAGTGCTTTTTTGGTATCTGGAATTCTTAAGAAAATTATTCCTAAATATGCAGGAGGAAAAAACGCCCCCTCCTGAAGTGATTTCTCAACATCGGATAGTAAAAGTCTCAATGCAGAAGAATAACCGTTATTTTGATATTCTTCCATAATATTTTCTAACGGTCTGATATGAACATAATTAGTTAACATGGTCCATAAATTTTCTATGGCTTTTAAATAGTTCCCATTAAAATAATAAGCCTCTTCCGATTGCATAAAGGCAAATGGATGGCCGGGATCTAATTCCAGGGCTTTTTCTAACTTGTCAACAGCTTCCTGAGTATAGCCCATGGGGATATCACCAACTGCAGCAAGGGCCAGCACCAAGGGATCGTAGGGTTCTATGGCAACTGCTTTCTGTGACTGGGAGTGCGCTTCATCAAACCTGCCCAGTATGGCTAAGAGATGAGCATAATAAATCCTTGATTTTACATCGTTTGGATTTAAGTCAAGTGCCTTTTTGAATTCTTTTTCTGCAGTATCCCAGTCCCATTCCACCCAGGCAGCGGATATTGCGTTTGTATAATGTGATCCGGGATAATCAGGGTCCAATTCCACGGCTTTACTTCGATTCTTGAAGATTATGGGCATTGCCTCACCGGGCAGCATTCCACCCATTTGAGCTAATCCCTGGGCAGTCTGGGCAATACCGGCATAGGGTGGAGCCCAATCCGGTTCTATTTCAATAGCTGTTTCAAAGTAATTCATAGCCATTTGAAGATCTTCAATTCCAAGCCTGTCCCAGTATTGGAGCCCCTTCAGATATGCATCATATGCTTCCTTGTCAATTGACCTGGAACCGGTGAGTAAATTCTCTTCTTCAGGTGTCAGTGAAACTTTCACCTCTTCAGCGATCTGTAATGTTATCTGGTTATACAGATTCAGTATCTGGCTAATTTCTCTTTTATAGTCGCCTATCCAGAGTTGTTTTTCTTCCTGGCCTGCATTTATCAATCTCAATATAATGTTGATACTATCACCTGTTGATATCAGGTCACCCTCAATTATTGCGTCGACATTCAGTTCGGAGGCTATCTCAGAAACTGTCATATCAACGTTTTTGTATTTATTTGATGACGTTGAGCCAATGATTCTGAGATTGCCGACTTTCCCCATATTTGTAATCAGTGAGGAGTGCAATCCTGCAATCAGATATTCCGGCACCTCATTACCAGTGTAATTTTCAAACGGAAGTATGGCAATTGATTTTATTGGCTCCTGCATTTTGTTCTGATTACTACCTATGACTTTAATCAGAATTAGTGAAACAATAACTGCGACTACCAGAACGATAGAAGAAGCAATTACAACTGTTGTCCTTTTCTTGCCGGAATTCCTTTTTTGAATTGCTGCTCTTTTATCAGATTCCGATGGGCTTTTTGCAGTTTGAGAACTGTCACCAGTTTTCTCAGCATAAGAAAAGTACCATTCAATTACCGTGGTAAGATCTAGAATCACCGGTTTCACCTGTCTCGGATCAAAATCCTTTGGATGGGCACCGAAAGAGGAAAGGCTGTTGAGGTTCTGCATGGAGACGATGATGTTGTGCGGAACCTTTTCTTCCCTGTTCAGCTTATCAATTATACCCTTGAGCGGTTCGGTCCCCCTGGGCCTTTTCAGTTCACGCTCGCTCAGATCGGTAATGATCACCTCCAGGCACCTTCGGGCATAGACCAGTACAATGTTATCATCGTCGGTTTTGACCAGCTTGTCCAGCTCCATGTCAAGCCTGGGATGTTTACCTTTAAATGAATCGTGGAGCTTCTCCAGATCCTTGATTTCAGCAGACCAGATTGTCATAATATGTGAAAGTTTATGGGTTTGGAATGACCCTATCGCTCAGTATAAACCATACCAGGAAATCCGGAAAATTAATACTTCCGGACCTGCTGAATATGGTAAGAAAACATTACAGAATCTTCTTGATGTTTTCCGTAACGATATGTCCGTCGAACAACTGTACAATGCGGTGGGCGTATTCAGCATCCGTCGGTGAGTGGGTGACCATCACGATGGTTGTGCCCTCCTTGTTCAGCTCGGTTAGCAGGTTCATCACCTCCTCGCCGTTTGCTGAATCGAGGTTACCCGTCGGCTCGTCCGCTAAAATCAGTTTCGGATTGGCAACCACCGAACGGCAGATGGCAACCCGTTGCTGCTGCCCACCAGAGAGTTGCTGTGGGAAGTGCTTTTTCCGGTGTGCAATATTCATCCGTTCAAGCACCTGGTTGACGGTCTCTTTCCTCTTTGACGAAGGAACCTTCATGTAGAGGAGGGGCAATTCGACATTTTCATAGACGGTCAGTTCATCGATCAGGTTGAAACTCTGGAAAACAAACCCAATGTTCGACTTCCTAAGGTTTGTTCTTTTCCGCTCATTGAATTTGGACACTTCAATATCCTCAAAATAAAGTTCCCCCTCTGTCGGATTGTCAAGAAGTCCCAGAATATTCAGAAGGGTGGATTTCCCGCAACCGGAAGGTCCCATTACGGCAACAAATTCTCCGTTTTCAACAGAGAGGTTTACTTTGTTCAGGGCGGTGGTTTCGACCTCATCGGTCCGGAAGATTTTTACTAAATCAACGGTTTTGATCATGGTATCAGGAATTAGTGTACAGGGTTATCATTCAATATGAATGTTCAAGTTATAATAAAATCCTCAATTCTCAAAAAATATCCCTCAACTAAAAACAATGGGATCAATCTGCAATTTCATTAAATGTTTGTGTACATTTATTGTTTATTTAAGCCTAAATAAAGCCTGAAAGGCTTTGATCTAGCAGCACAGGGCATCGCCCTGTGTCCCTGACAAACAGGGAAAATAAGCCCTGTAAGGGCGTAATTCTGGGGAATTCAACCACATTATGTATTTATAATTAACGATTTCTACCATGTTACCGGATTCAACCTATCTAGCCGTCAGGATCGATTTACACTATCCGATCATTGGTCTTTACGACACTTCCGATCTTTCTCCATTCACTGACCTTGTCGAACCGTCAAGGGAAGTGAGGCAGTGTATTTTTCAATTCTTTCCCGATTGGTGTAACGGAAAAACGCTTCACCTCACCCGGAATAATCATGGATGCGGTGGGTGTGGCCGGTACTTCTTCAGCGTTGAGCATCGTGACCGGGAAAGTTTCATTAAGTTTCTGGCGGATGAGGAGGGATTAAAAGCAAGCCATGATCTTATGAATCAATGGATCGATCGGGGGAACACATACAAACCCCGGTATGAACATCTTTTGATCGGACCGCTGCAGACACACAGTGAAGAGTTTCTGAAGACCGTGACTTTTTTTGTCAATCCCGATCAGTTGAGTGCACTGATGATCGGGGCACAGTATTTCAGCAAGCCGGGCGATCCGGCTCCTGTTCTTGCACCGTTTGGTGCAGGCTGTGGAGAAATGCTGGCTTTGTTTGACGATCTGGAAATTCCACAGGCAATCATCGGATCAACCGATCTTGCCATGCGCACGCACCTGCCACCGGAAATCATGGCTTTTACGGTAACAAAAAGCATGTACAGGCAGTTGTGTGAACTGGATAACAGAAGCTTCCTGGAAAAACCATTTCTGGGAACGTTAAAAAAAGCCCGGGGAGGCCGGTTACATTAAGATCAATTCTATATGAAAACAAAGCAAATCATACATTTCATTTTACCCGGTTTATTGCTGATTGCCGGATTTGTCCAGGACTGTACGAAAATTCCTGAGCTCCTGATAGAACAGGAAACACTTGAAGAACAGGTCTATTTTCTTGCTTCCGATGAGCTGATGGGCAGGAATACCGGGAGCGAAGAGATCCGGATCGCTGCCGGTTACATAGCAGATTATTTTGCTTCGCTGGGTATAAACGAATTTGAAAATGCACCGGGCTATTTGCAGAAGGTGCCGTTTCGGTACGTAAAACCTGCCGAAACCTGTGAGGTGAAAATAGGTAACAGGCAATTGGTTCAACGGAAGGATTTTATCCATCGAGGTGGTGGGCCAGTGACGGCAAAAGCACCGGTGGTATACATCGGACATGGACTGGTTAATGAACAGAATGTAACCGGTGATTTACAAAACCTCGATCTGGAAGGTAAAATTGTGGTTGCTGATATGGGTTCAGGAACACCGGGAGGTTTCAATGAGGTCTTTGCCCTGTCAGAAAAGAAGCGGGAGATGGTGAACCGGATGGGCGGAGTGGCGTTCATCGAGATATTCAATTTGAATTTTTCATGGGACCGGATGGTCTCCTTTATGCTTCGCCCTTCACTGGAGTTGGATGAGACAGAAGATGATGCTGATGAGGATCAGATCACATACCTCTGGCTGGCTTCAGACAACGCAGATCTGATCGGGGAAATAAAAGCGGGGACAGTGAAAGAAGCGGAAATAAACTCAAGTGGATTGAGGATTGAAAAAATACGGGATAACAACGTTGTGGGGTTTGTTAAAGGGACAGATCCAGAAGTGAACGACGAATACATATTGCTGACTGCACACTATGATCATCTGGGTGCCGGAATGACCAACGGGCGCGGTGCAACCCCCGAAGACACGATCTTCAATGGTGCCGGGGATAATGCCATGGGGACAGTGGCGGTCATGGGAGCAGCAAAAGCATTTGCCGAGCATCCTGCCCGGAGATCCGTCATTTTCCTGGCGGTTACCGGTGAAGAAAAAGGACTCCTTGGAAGCCGCTATTTTGCAAACCACCCGCTGGTCCCTCTGCAACAGATTATATTTAACCTCAACAGCGACGGTGGAGGAATGGCTGATACAGGCTATGTGAATATCCTTGGCATTACGCGGACCGGAGCAGAAGAACTGATCACCTCCGCATGCAACCAGTTTGGACTTGATGTGAATACAGATCCTGCATTCGAATTCCTGTTCAATGCATCCGATAATGTGAACTTTGCAAGGAAAGGCATACCGGCACCGACATTCAGCCCGGGATTCAAAACATTTGACCAGAATACACCCAAACATTACCACAGACCCTCAGATGAAGCGGAAACGATAGATTATACCTATTATACAAAATACGTAAGAGCTTATGCCCTGGCTGCCAGGAACATTGCCAATGCACCCGATACACCAATATGGATTGAAGGAGATGAATATGAACAGGCCGGAAAGGAGTTATATAAGCTGAAAGAGTAACTTGCGCAGATTACCAGCCCGAAGGAAACTAATGAGGTCAAATGGAATGGTAACCTCGCAGAGGTTTTATATTTGTAGAAACGTGTTTGTGAATACATCCCTAACCCTTAAATACCCCTCTGACTACATCAGGACCGTTCTTTACCTGCACTACTGGTTTGATCAATACAAGAACGATAGAGAATAATCCGGGCAGAACGCAACCGGGAAATTTCACCCTGCTTTAAAACAATAATTTATTTGAAATTAAAATCAAATGATTACATTGGAATAAAATTTACTATAGAATATGAAAACACTCCGGGTTCTTATTCCAAGAATGATTGTCCTGTTACTGGTCATCTTCAGTTACGTTGCCCTTCAGTCTGGTTTTGGGCAGGAACACGAAGCACAAGAACATGAAACGACAGAAATGGTTCAGCATGACGGGCCTGAGGCCAGCATGCAGGAGCATGCTGAGGAGGTCCATTCAACAGCAGAGCAACATGCCGAAGGGGGTCACGGCAGCGACATGTCTCCCCTCTTTTTTGTGATCCTGGCACTGATTATTGGGGCAGCCACGCGCCAGTTTCTGAGGAAAAGTCCTTTGCCCTATACGGTTACCTTGTTGATCATCGGACTGGGATTTGGTGCAGCCACCCGTCTCGGTTGGCTGAACACCTGGTCCATCGGGTCGTTGCACATCAATGTTAATTTCCTTGGCAACGCAGTGGAGTGGGCAGGACACATCGATCCCCATGTTATCCTGTATGTTTTCTTGCCCACCTTGATTTTTGAGGCAGCATTTGCCATGGATGTTCACACCTTCCGGAAGTCAGTTGCTAATGCAAGCATTCTGGCAATCCCCGGGATCATCATTGCCATGTTTCTTACCGGAGCGCTGGCCATAGGGTTAAATTTAGCGGGGATTGGTCTGTCGGGCTGGGGATGGCCTATGGCGCTGATGTTTGGTGCGGTAGTCAGTGCAACCGACCCGGTTGCCGTGGTCTCGCTCCTGAAGGAACTGGGAGCCAGTAAAAAACTGGGAACCCTTATCGAAGGAGAATCATTGCTGAATGACGGTACGGCAATCGTGTTTTTCATGGTGTTTTTCCTTGGATTTACCGGAGAAGCAAGCGGTGCTTCACCGGTTGTCGAATTTGTAAGGGTTGCCGTCGGAGGAACATTGATTGGGATCATTGTAGGAGCCCTGACGATCAATTGGGTCAGAAGAGTGTTTAATGATGCAATGGTGGAGATCAGTGTGATCATTGCCGCTGCATACATTACTTTTTACATGTGTGAACATTTTTTTCACGTTTCGGGTGTACTTGGCCTGGTTGCCCTGGGACTGGCGATGGCCAGTGTCGGACGAACCCGGATCAGCCCGGAAGTGGAACATTTTCTTCATGAATTCTGGGAGCTTGCCGCGTTCATTGCCAATACGCTGATCTTCCTCATTGTGGGCGTGGTCATTGCCCAGCAGGCTGTAATAACCGGGAAAAACTTACTCCTTCTGGGAATCATTTATGTGGGTGTCCACATCATCCGGGTCATTGTCATCGCACTGTTTTATCCGGCCATGAAACGGATCGGTTATGGATTATCCAGGAAAGACTCCTATGTTCTGTGGTGGGGTGCCCTGCGTGGAGCTGTCGGATTGGCACTGGCACTGATTGTTGCAGGAGAAGAGAGCATCCCGGAAGAGATACGGAATCAATTCCTGTTTCTCACAGCCGGTCTGGTTACCCTTACCCTTTTAGTGAATGCCACCACCGTAAAATACCTTGTGGAAAAACTGGGGTTAACAAAAATTTCACCGGCTAAAGCCTTAATGAGATCAAATGCCAATCTTTACCTAAGACAGAGTACCGAAAATTCCATTGAAAAAATCAGGGAAGACCGGTTTATGAACCGGGCGAATTGGGGTGCTGTAAAGGAATACCTGCCCAAAACCGGAGAAGAGATCGATACGGAGGATATTAAAATTGAAACCATTGCCGAAACACGCAGGCGAATACTGGAAAAGGAGAAGAGTAGTTACTGGTACCAATTCAGGGATGGTTTGCTGGGACCGGTTTCTGTTCGACGGTTATCCGATGGAATTGATGATATCCTGGATGCAGGAGGCATGATTCCACTGTCGGCACGAAAAGATCTGGAAGAGTCCTGGAAAACACCGAAAATCCTGCACTGGATGCAAGGGATGCCGGTCATTGGGAAATTATCAAAAAGAGCCTTTTTTGATCGACTGGCAATCAGCTATGATAGCGCCAGGGGGTTTGTGGAAGCTCAGGAAGAGGCGCTGAAACTGGTTGAAAGCATGTACCGGGGACTTAAATCAGATGATTCAGTTAAGAATAAGGAGGAGGAGGAAAATAATCTTGCTATCATTGAAGAGGAGATCAATGAAAACAGGATCCACGGATTGACATTTCTAAGGAACCTCAGGAAAAACCTGCCGGAGATCTATTCTGCCATCGCTACCCGTCAGGCAATTCGATCCATGCTGAATTATGAAAAGCGTACCGTTGAACGGTTACAGAAAAACGGAAGGCTTGAAAGCGATGAGGTGAATAAGATGATCTCCTACATCGAGGTGAGAATGAAACGGTTAATGGATTCACCCCCTTCCGTTCAACTTCCCGATGCTGTCGAACTGTTGAAAGATGTTGCCTGGCTTCAAAATCTTGGTCCGAAAATACTGGACAAGGTGGTCTCTCTGTTCCAAACCAAAGTGTTTACCGTGGGTGAAAAAATCATACGGCAGAGCCACCACGATGATGGTTTCTTCTTTATTGCCCGTGGAACCGTGAAAGTTACGGTCGGAGATAAAGTGGTTGATATCCTGCCCCAGGGGAATTTTATTGGAGAAATTGCCGGACTGACAGGTCTTCCCAGGGCTGCCGAAGTAACGGCGGAATCTCCCGTTACCGTTCTCTACATGTCATCATTGCACATGAACCAGATCATGAAAGAATCACCCTTGCTTGAGAAACGGTTATGGAAGATTGCCGGTTCAAGGCTGGCTGAAAACCTGCTGGGAACGATCGAACCCTACAGTCGATGGCGACAAAACCAGATTCGAAACCTCCTGTCAAAAGGGGAGGCCTTTACCATCAAGGAGGATCCCGATTTGGATTTAACGGATAAAGTGGTCATCCTGCTGGTTGGAAAAGCAACCCTTAAAACGGATAAACAGAAGGTATATAACGCCCCGGCGCTCATTGAACAGCCGGATAAAACTGAATTTTCAGCGAATAGCCGGATGTTTGTTTGTTAATACTACTTTTTTTATCTGCTGTTGTTAGAGAAGCGAGGTGACCGAACACCTGGCATTGAAAAGAGTTCCATCATCAATTTTTTTTATTCAAATATTAATTTCTACTTTTGCACGACCTTTTTGATTGTTTGTTGAAGTGAGTGGAAGCAGGAAATATGTGATTCGGTTTAAAGGCCTTAAAACCGGGAAGCATACGTTTGTATTTGATATCGACAGGACGCTCTTTGAACCATACGGAAATGCTGAAATAAAAGATGCAGCATGCCACGTTGATGTTGAAATGACCAAACAGGCCAGGATGCTCGAACTGTTGATCCATATTACCGGACAGGTTGAGGTGCATTGTGACCGGTGCCTGGGACTTTTTCAGTTGCCTCGTGATATCCGCGAGACAATCTACGTGAAAATCAGCAATACCGGAGTGGCAAAATCTGATGATATCATTGTCCTTTCCGATAAAGAGCATGAACTGGACATTTCTCAAATGCTGTATGAATTCATTGTTCTGAGCCTGCCCTATCAGTGCATTCATCCGGTCGACAAAGAGGGCAATAGCACGTGCGATCCGGATATGATCAAACAACTGGATATCCATTCGGGGGCCAGGGAGAAAAAAAGAAAAACAGATCCTCGCTGGGATCAACTGAAACAATTGATGAATACCAAATAAATAACGTTAAAACATAATGGCACATCCGAAAAGAAAAACTTCAAAGCAGAGAAGGAACAAGCGGAGAACACATTACAAAGCAACTCCACCGACAGTGGCAACCTGTTCAAATTGTGGGGCTACCGTTCAATATCACAGAGTATGTCCGGAATGTGGCTTTTATCGTGGTAAATTAGCGATCGAAAAAGCATCAACCTAAAATAAAAAAATCATAATTTCAAGTTCATACTAAATTCCAGGATATGAAGATTGGTTTGGACGTAATGGGAGGTGATTTTGCCCCGGAAGCGACTGTTTCGGGAGCTATTTTAGCCCGGGATAAACTTCCTGAAGATTGCAACCTTGTTCTGATCGGCAATAAAAAAAAGATTAGAGATATTCTGCTTCGTGAAAAAAGGGATCCCGGGGCTTTCGAAATTATACCGACTACTGAGCAGATTGAGATGGGCGATCACCCGGCCAAATCATTTGCTCAAAAGCCCAATTCGAGTATCGTTATTGGCTACCAGATGCTCCAGTCCGGAGAAATTGATGCTTTTGCCAGTGCCGGGAATACCGGTGCAATGCTTGTTGGAATTGGATTTACGGTGAAAGGAATCCCGGGGATCATACGTCCCGCCATTGCTACCATTGTACCTACCATCACTGGTGGAGCAAACATCCTGCTTGACGTTGGAATCAATCCCGATTCCCGTCCTGATGTGTTATACCAACACGGCATTCTGGGGTCCCTCTATGCAGAACATGTTTTACATATCGATACCCCACGGGTAGGATTACTGAACATTGGTGCCGAAGAATCCAAAGGAAACCTGGTGGTGAAATCAACCCATGAGCTGATGAAGGGATCAACGGATTTTAACTTCATCGGGAACGTGGAGGGGAATGATTTTTTTAACGATGAAAAAGTGGACGTCATCGTATGTGATGGATTTGTGGGTAACGTGGTATTGAAAGCCGTGGAAGCCTTTTATGCGATGATAAAAAAGAGAAAGATCGAAGATCCCTTTTTTGACCGGTTTAACTTTGAAAATTACGGAGGCACACCGATTCTTGGGATCAATGCCAATGTGGTTATCGGACATGGGATCTCAAACGATTTGGCAATCATGAATATGATCCTTCAGACCCGGGAGGTGATTCATGTCAATCTGATAGGGAAAATTAAAGCCTTCTTTAAATGACCAACATTAACGCAGCAATTACCGGTGTCAGTGGATGGGTACCGGAGTACCGGCTGACAAACCACGAGCTGGCAAAAATGGTTGAAACCTCTGATGAATGGATCATGCAACGGATTGGAATCAAGGAGAGAAGGATCCTTAAAGGCGATGGTCTGGGGTCATCCTATATGGCGTCCAGGGCAGTAAAAGAACTGCTGAAAAAGACCAATACAACGCCAGAGGAGGTGGATCTTATGGTTTGTTCCACAGTGACCCCCGACCGCATGTTCCCGGCAACAGCAAACATTATCAGTGATAAAGTAGGTATCAAAAATGCTTTCAGCTTTGATATGAATGCAGCTTGCTCAGGATTTATCTTTGCCTTGCAAACAGCAGCCAATTATGTACAAATCGGTAACTATAAAAAAGCAATTGTTGTCGGGGTGGATAAAATGTCCACCATAACCGATTATACCGACAGGACAACCTGTCCGCTCTTTGGGGATGGGGCAGCTGCTGTAATGCTGGAACCAACAACGGAAGACCTTGGAGTGCTCGATCACATTTTCCATACCGATGGATATGGAAGACATCATTTAAACATGAAAGCAGGGGGATCGGAAAGACCACCCACCATCGAAACCATACAGAACAGGGAACATTTTGTTTACCAGGAGGGACAAACCGTGTTTAAATTTGCTGTCTCAAAAATGGCTGATGTGGCAGTGGAAATGATGGAAAGGCACAACATTAAATCGGAAGAATTACACTGGCTTGTACCGCATCAGGCAAACCTGAGGATCATTGAGGCTACTGCCAGACGGATGGGACTTGCCAGAGAACAGGTTATGATCAATATTGAAAAGTATGGGAATACCACCTCAGCAACCATACCACTCTGCCTGTGGGATTGGGAAAATAAGCTGAACAAGGGTGATAAACTCATTCTCGCAGCATTCGGGGGAGGATTTACCTGGGGATCTGTCTACATTAAATGGGCATATAACGGGACTTCTAAACCCTGAGCGATTAGAATGCAACAATATTTCTTTCGATATTTAGTTATCTTATTGCAACTAAAGGAAATAAAAATAGCGCATCATCTAAGTCTCTTTTTTATATCTTTGCTTTGCAATCCTTAGAGAGAATAGGACAACTTTTAATTCAACAACGATGGCTAAAAACAATGATCACGAAAACAATGCGATTAACCTGATCGGGATAGGAACAGAAATTACCGGTGATGTTAATTCCAATGGAGATATCCGGATTGATGGAACACTGACAGGGAACCTCATTACAAAAGGGAAAGTTGTTATTGGGGAAACCGGCAAAGTGAAGGGAGAAATTACCTGTAAGAATTCTGATGTTTCCGGGGTTATTGAAGGTAAAATTGTTGTCGCTCAACTATTATCTCTTAAAATCTCCGCAAAAGTGAACGGTGATATCCAAACCAATAAGCTTGCCATTGAACCGGGATCAAAATTTACAGGAAATTGCAATATGAATGAAGAATCTGTAATAAGCAGTGAACCCCAAAAACCAAGATTCCAAAGCGAAGTCAAACAGCCGGAAGAACAAAAAGCCAGCCAATGATTTTATAAAATATTCCGCTATTGCATTTCAGATGGTCGTGATTATCCTGGCGGGTGTTTTTGGAGGCATCAAACTGGATCAAATCGTGAAACTGGAATTTCCACTCTTCACGCTGATTTTATCCACACTTTCCGTAGCCCTGGCAATTTACTATGCGATAAAAGATTTTATAAAATTCTGAATCCGTGTACAAATCTTTTAAGGAGTTTATCATTCAGGAAACTATTCTTGCAGCAGCGATTACCCTTGCCGGCTATTTCCTGTTTACCGGAATATTGGAAAAATACTACCGGAATATCATTCCTTTGTTGTTGGTGGTAGTCTATCTTCTTACGGCAGCAGTACATGGATTCCTGCTTCATGCATACAGCCGGGAGCCACAAAGATTTATCATGAAATACATGCTTGCTTCGGCAATAAAAATCGTTTTGTATCTTCTTATTATCATCATCTATCTCCTTTTTTCCCCGGAGAATGCAGCAATCTTTCTGCTTTCATTCTTGTCTTTTTACTTTTTATTCACCCTTTTTGAAGCGTTTTCGATTCATCGGACGCTGAAGAAAAATAGTAACGATTAGTTTTGTACAGGTAATATTTTCCTATCTTTATGTTAATTTTGTTGCTGTTTTAAAAACTACCGGGGTGAGTCAAATTCGGATGTTTATTCATGTTCTCAGTTTGCTGGTTTTAACTCCTCTATGTCTGTTTTCTCAAGAGCACGAAGTCACTCATGATAAAGCCACACAGGAGACAACCCATGAAGGCAACCAAGAAGAATCATTTGATCCGGGCAGTTTCATCTTTGGCCATATCGGGGATTCATACGATTGGCACATCCTCAGTGTGAACGAATTTCATCTAACAATTCCCCTGCCAGTTATTGTATTCAGTCGGACCAGTGGGTTACATTGTTTCTTCTCGAGTAAATTCCATCATGGTCATGGTTCCTGTAATGGGTTTGAAATAGCCCGGGAGGGGGAATATGAAGGCAAGGTGGTAGAGGTTCTTGCCGATGGAGAAGTCATTCGTCCCCTCGACCTTTCCATAAGCAAGAACGTTTTTGCGGTTTTCATTAGTCTGGGGCTCATGCTGTGGGTATTCATTGCCGTTGCCAGGTTATACCAGAAAAGGAAAGGAAAGGCTCCGAAAGGAATGCAGAGCTTTGTTGAGCCCATCATTCTATTTATCCGGGATGATATTGCAAAGCCCTCCATTGGTGAGGAGAAATATGAACGGTATATGCCCTACTTGCTTACCCTCTTCTTTTTTATCTGGATCAACAACATGATGGGACTGATTCCCATTTTTCCCGGCGGTGCAAATGTTACCGGGAATATTGCTGTTACCGGAGCACTGGCTCTGTTTACCTTTGTCATTACCACTGTGAACGGAAACAGGAATTACTGGCAGGAGATACTGAATGCACCGGGAGTGCCATGGTGGCTCAAATTGCCGGTTCCCCTGATGCCCGTCATTGAGATCCTGGGCATGCTGACCAAACCGTTTGTATTGATGGTTCGTCTCTTTGCTAATATTACTGCCGGGCATATCATCGCACTTGGCTTTTTCAGCCTGATCTTTATTTTTGGAGATATGCAGCCTGCATTAGGCTATGGTGTGTCACCCGTCTCCATCCTGTTTACCATGTTTATGACGGTGCTGGAATTATTGGTAGCGCTGATTCAGGCTTATGTTTTTACCCTGTTGTCTGCCCTCTATTTTGGCATGGCCACAGCAAAACATCATTGATCTTTTTCATAACCAAAACCATCGTATTATGATTACATTATCCATTTTGTTACAGGCCGCTGCAGGAGCAGCATTGGGAAAACTTGGAGCAGCTCTTGGAGCTGGAATTGCTGCTGTTGGAGCAGGAGTTGGCATTGGCCGTATTGGCGGCACGGCTCTCGAGGCAATTGCCCGGCAACCAGAAGCTGCAGGTGACATTCGCGCGAACATGATTGTCGCCGCAGCCCTTATTGAAGGAGTGGCATTTTTTGCAGTGGTCGTTTGTTTGCTGATACTGTTTATCTGACAAACAAAAAAAATCACCCCTGCTGTCCGGCGATTGGCTGAACAGCAGGGGTGTTAAATCAAACAGGTGTAACTTTTAAAACAACATATTATGGAACTTGTAACTCCGGGATTAGGACTGTTGTTCTGGATGCTTTTATCATTTTCAGTTGTCCTCTTTTTGCTGAAAAAGTTTGCATGGAAACCAATTCTGAAAGCGTTACGCGATAGAGAAGATAACATTCAAAAAGCACTGGATTCAGCCGAATTAGCCAGAGAAAAAATGGAACAATTGAAGGCTGATAATGAAGCAATTATGCAGGAAGCCAGGGAGGAGAGAGACTACCTTTTGGAGGAGGCCAGGGAGGCAAAAGAGAAAATGATCATGACTGCAAAAGAACAGGCTAACCGGGAAGCACAAAAAATCGTGAAAGCTACCAGAATGAAAATCAGGAATGAAAAAGCAGCTGCTATCGAGGATATTAAAAATCAGGTTGCCTCACTTTCGATAGAGATGACAGAGAAAATCCTGAAACAGAAATTGGCAGATCACAAAGAACAAAAGGAATTGATTAGAAAACTTCTCGATGGGATCAAATTGAATTGATCATCATTTCGGGGGAAATTGATCAACTGAAACCGAATGAACGAAAGCAAAATATCGGTTCGCTATGCAAAAGCATTGCTGGAATCTGCCCTGGATAAAAAAAATCTTGATGCAGTCTATCAGGACATGATCCAATTGTATCAGGTATGCCGGCAAGTTAGTGAATTCGAATTAATCCTTAATAACCCGGTTGTTCGGCAGTCGAAAAAGAAGGAGATGATCCGGTTGGTTTTTAGCGGCAAGGTAACCGACCTGACGCTTTCATTCGTGGAAATGATTGTGCAGAATAGGCGAGAAATGTACATCCAGGATATTACAAGAAGGTTTTTGGATGATTATAAACGGCATAAAAAAATAACCACAGTCATCTTAACTACCGTAATTTCTCTTGATCAGCAATTAAAAGAGAGAATTATTCAGTTGGTCCGGAATTCATATCATACAACCGTTGAACTTGAAGAGAAACAAAACGAACAATTGATCGGCGGATTTATCATCAGAATAGACGATAAAATGATGGATGCCAGTGTTGCGAAGCAGCTGAGGAACATGCGCAAGAAGCTGATCAGTAAAGAATTTATTCGCCATTAAATCCATAATAATCAAGAAGTTTAATGAAATAACCAATGCACTATGGCAAATATCAAACCGGCAGAAGTTTCTGAAATACTGAAAAAGCAACTGGAGGGCATTCAGACCGAAGAGGAACTGGAAGAGGTGGGGACCGTACTTCAGGTGGGCGACGGCATTGCCAGAATATATGGACTTTCAAATGTTCAGGCAAATGAATTGATTGAATTTGAGAGTGGAATTGAAGGGATCGTATTAAACCTGGAGGAGGATAATGTTGGTGCGGTTCTGCTCGGACCATCGGAAGAGATTAAGGAGGGTGATGTTGTTAAACGGACCCGCAGGATTTCTTCCATTCAGGTCGGGGAGGGATTGTTGGGCCGTGTTATAACAACCACCGGTGTGCCGGTGGATGGCAAAGGTCCCATTGAAGGGAAAACGTATGAAATGCCCCTGGAACGTAAAGCCCCGGGTGTCATTTTCCGGCAACCGGTCAATGAACCCATACAGACCGGCATTAAATCAATTGATGCCATGATACCGATAGGAAGGGGACAGAGGGAGTTGATTATCGGAGACCGGCAGACGGGAAAAACAGCCATTGCCATCGATACCATCATCAATCAAAAAGAGTGTTACGAAAAAGGAGAACCCGTCTATTGTATCTATGTCTCCATCGGACAGAAGGGCTCTAATGTAGCCGGAATTGCCAAAACACTAGAAGATTATGGGGCAATGGACTATACCATCATCGTCACCGCAACTGCTTCTGATCCTGCCGCAGCGCAGTTTTATGCCCCTTTTGCCGGTGCTGCCATTGGAGAATTTTTCCGGGATACCGGGCGACCAGCCCTGATTATTTATGACGATCTTTCCAAACAGGCCGTTTCATACCGGGAAGTATCCCTGCTGTTGAGACGCCCACCCGGACGGGAAGCCTACCCGGGAGATGTGTTTTACCTTCATTCAAGATTGCTGGAACGAGCAGCAAAGATCATCGAATCGGATGAAATTGCCGTGCGAATGAACGATCTGCCGGATTCCATTAAATCCATGGTGAAAGGAGGGGGTTCATTGACCGCCCTACCAATCATTGAAACCCAGGCCGGGGATGTCTCCGCATATATACCCACGAACGTTATCTCCATTACAGACGGACAAATCTTTCTTGAAGCCGATCTGTTTAACGCAGGAATCAGACCGGCAGTGAATGTGGGTATCTCCGTTTCCCGTGTTGGCGGAAATGCTCAGATAAAAGCCATGAAGAAAATCGCAGGAACCCTGAAAATAGACCAGGCTCAATACAGGGAACTGGAAGCCTTTGCAAAATTTGGTTCAGACCTGGACGCAGCAACGCTGGCTGTCCTGGATAAAGGAGCAAAAAACGTTGAAATATTGAAACAGGGACAGTATTCACCTGTCCCGGTGGAAAACCAGATAGCTATCATCTTCTGTGGAACACGGGGTTTGCTTAAAGACGTTCCGGTTGGAAAGGTCCGGAATTTTGAAAAAGAGTATATCGAATTTCTCGAACTCAAACATGCCGATACCCTCAAAGTACTGAAAGAGGGCAAAATAACGGATGAGATTATGGAGACCTTAACAAACGTAGCTAAAGACCTGTCGGCAAAATATAAATAAACCGGATAGGAAGACCCTTTTTTAAACGATCCGTATGGCAGGATTGAAAGAAATAAGAACCAGAATTGTGTCGGTAAAATCAACCCGGCAGATTACCGCTGCTATGAAAATGGTTGCTGCGGCAAAACTGCGTAAAGCCCAGGATCGAATCATCTATTTGCGACCCTATGTCAGCAAACTGGAAGAAGTGCTTGCATGCCTTACTTCCCTGGAGGAGGGGGTTGTTGAAAACCAATATACGGAAAAACGGGAAATAAACCGCATACTTGTCGTTGTCATTACCTCAAACAGAGGACTTTGTGGCGCATTCAATGCCAATGTGGCCAGACAGGCCATTTCACTGGCAATCGAGACATACGGAGAACTCTTTCGGGACAACAACCTCCATTTTATGACCATCGGGAAAAAGGGGAATGAATTATTGAAATCAAAGAAATTTCCAATTGTTGATACCCATCACGAAATATTTGATGAACTAACCTTTGAGCACGTTGTACCTATTGCTGACCAGCTGATTCAGCAATACCTGGAGGGAGAATATGACCGGATTGAATTTATTTATAACCATTTTAAGAATGCAGCAGTTCATTTATTGACGCAGGAGCAATTCCTGC
>CAYZVJ010000056.1:0-17818 GCA_964481765.1 uncultured Rikenellaceae bacterium
AAATCCCGGGGTAACGGAAGGATTACCGGAACAATAGCTGGCTTACCCCGGCATTAAAGGGAGGGTAACGGATGGATTGCCGGAAGAATAGCTGGCTTACCCCGGCATTCATGCCGGGGGTACAGGGAATTTAAAAAACCGGGCTTTAGCCCATAAACGAAAGCCAGCCTCGTGATCATTTATAATCCTCCATTGCCGGACTAAAAATATCCGGAATCCTACAGTCTGTCAGCGCCCTGCCGGAATGAACTGCATTGGAAGGGATAGTCGTAACCATACTCTTTTCCGATGTCCGGCTTCATCATTCATGTTAATCGACAGATTTCCTTCCTGCACAAGGGTAACCCGTTCATACGGGTGTGTTCATGCACCGGCAGCTCATTTATAGAGTATTATTATACGGTCTAAGACATTGCAGGCCTGTATAATATATTGTACATTTGCAATATAGCTGCCATTTGCAGTAGAATATATGTTATGCAAACAATATGATAGAATAATAATCAAAAACAGGGGGCAGGAAATGAACCAGAAATCATTTTTTAATGGAGTAATAAACGGCAGGAAAGATATAATTCAGGAGCTTATCGATTTAATGAATCAACATAGTATCGATTATTGTGTTATTGGAGGCCTTGCCGTAAATGCCTATGTAGAGCCGGTTGTAAGCTTAGATTTAGATATTGTAGTTGTTGCGGAGGATATGGATAAATTAATTGAAAAAACAAAAGATAAATTCAAAATTGAGAAATTCCCTCATAGCATTAATTTAGGAAGCAAGGATTCAGATATTCGAATACAAATACAGACCGATACAAGATATCAGGAATTCATTAAGACTGCTTCATTTAAAGAAATTATGGGATACAAAATGAAGGTAGCTTTATTGAGCGACGTATTGAAAGGCAAAGTCTGGGCATATTCAGACAAGCAACGTCGCGGAAGTAAACGGCAAAAAGATCTTGCTGATATTATGAGAATAATCGAATCATTTCCCGGGCTAAAATCTGAACTTCCGGATTTAATAATAAAAGAAATAAACAGAACTGCATAACAAGGCGCTCGAGCTGACAATGGGCTCGACGGTCTTGCCCTCCTCAAACGCCGTGTCTATGGTGCTGCAAGTAACCGTTACGCTGTCAGCCTATTGCAGCTTAGCTTTGCCATTGGCAGGATTTAATGGTGGTTTATTTTTATCACGAATAACGATGAACGACAAATGAAACGGGCCCTGTGAAATAATGCCTTGCATTAGCACGCCTTCAAGAAAAAAGCTGCTATTTCACAGGGCGGGCCTCGTAACCCTGCCTGCCCACCTTCCTGCCTGCCGGCAGGCAGGCGGTGGGTGAATCGGCAGGCGTTTTCCTATTCTTGCGTGCTTAAAGTAAAAATCATTGTCCTGCTATATAATATGTCGTATATTTACTGTATTGCCCATATTGGCAGTAGAATATATGTATAGTATCAAAACAGATACTTGTTTTTTTACTGCCGACAGGACATTATGGAATTATGAAAGGGTTCGGATTCAAATCATTATTACTGTCAATTAGAAGAGATGGATTCTTAGGGATACTAAATATTCTGGGATTGTCAATCGGTATAGCGATGAGTATATTGGTTTTTTGGTATATCGGGCACAATGCATCCTTTGACACACATCACGCTGATATAGAAAACATATACCGCCTTGTTTCCAAAGATATAAATGACGGAAATCTGTCGTTTGGTAATCCATTACCAATGGCTGATGCTGTTCGCTCTGATTATCCGGGAGAAGGTATTGTTGCCGGTATATCATTGCCTTTCAGTTACCATGTAATTGTTAATCAGACTGAACTCGAAGTAAAAGCATCAGTTGCAGATGCTGAGATTTTTAAGATACTGGATTATCGATTACAGGCTGGCTCATCTGAATCGGTACTTGGAGAACCCAATAATGCCATTGTTACAAATTCATGTGCAGAAAAACTATTTGGTTCAGATAATCCTATCGGACAGGTTTTTTCTTTAAAATCCTTTGAAGGCGAAATACTCTTTAGTGTAAAAGGTGTGATGAATGATCATCCCGGTAATTCAGAGTTCAAGCCGGAAATACTACTTTCATGGCAATCGATGTATCCTTCAGATTGGCGGGAAAAATGGTGGTGGGGAGGGACTTGCATATTTATTAAAGCTGTTAACGCAAAACAAAAGGATAATCTTGAACAGAAAATCAATACTATCCTCGAAAGGCATAATGCGCCATTCATACAAGGGAGATACGAATATCAACTTTTGCCCTTAAAGGGTTCACATTTCAGGACAGATATAGAAAACGCTTTTTCCCCGGCAATTTCTTCCCGTTTGCTTTGGACGTTGCGGATCGTAGCGTTGTTTATAATCACAATTGCCAGCATTAATTTTATAAACCTGGCATCCAGTCAATCGGAGAAGAATGCAAAGGAGATCGGTATTAGAAAAGTGGCCGGAGCATCGCAAAGTAATCTCATAAGGGTATTTTTGACTACAACTTTGCAAAAAGCCTTCATTGCAATGTTTCCGGCAATCGTTTTTGTCATTTTCCTTTCCCGGCCATTCAGAAACCTGGCTCAAATTGATAGTACCTCCCCTTTTAATGATCCAATGATATGGATTCTCATTGTAATCATGCTTTTGATAACAGGTCTGCTTTCGGGAATCTACCCTGCAATCTCATTGGCAAATAGCAAACCGGTTGCAGTTCTTTATAACAAACGGAAAGAGGTAACCTCCCTTGGGTATTTCAGAAAAATACTTATTGTAATTCAACTTGTAATTGCTAATCTTCTTATCATATCATCACTTCTCATCTTCAAGCAGATTTCATTCATGAAAAGGCATGATTTGGGATTTAACGCTAAAGGACTGGTTGCGTTGGAATTAGGCGATTTAGATAGTGATTGGGAAAGGAAGATTCAGAAAGTGAAGGTGCTTGAACAGGAAATAATTAAAAAGAGTGTCAGTGCAGGTATATTGGATCTGTGCGAAACAGAAGCAATCCCAGGGTCAGGTATCAGAAACAAATTCACAGTATTCGAAACCGGGAATTGGATCACCTTTTCAGTTATTTCCATAGGCGTCGATGAAAATTATTCTTCCCTTTTCAATATCCCCATAGTGGAGGGTAAAAACTTTGGGGACGATATTGCTTCCGAAAAAGAAGCTATTTTGATTAATGAAACATTCATGCGTCTGCTCGGCTGGAATACAATAGAAAACAGACAATTGGCACTTTTTAATAAGGAAAATATAATTCATGTTATAGGCGTATTAAAAGATGTTCATGTCAATTCACTCAGCCAGGCAATTCCACCAATGATTTATCGATACAAAGAAAATTCCTACCCTGATTATATGGTTTTTCGTATAAATGATGAGAAGAAGCAAGAAGCCCTGGCCCTGATACAAAATGAATGGCAGAAAATTGCAGGCGAGGAACCATGCAAAACATTTTCGGTAGCTGACAGTTTCAGAGGAATGTATGGAGGAGAAGAGAGACTTTCTACAATTATCGGAGCTTTTTGTCTGATTGCAATTTTGTTGTCTTGTTTTGGGATATTAGCTCATGTTACTTACAGTATCCAGCGTAGAACGAAAGAAATAAGCATAAGAAAAGTGTTCGGTGCTAAAACCATACAAGTTATCACTTTGCTTTATACAGAGATTGTTAATTGGTGCGTAGTGTCTTCTTTTATTGCCTTCCCGGTCTCTTATTTCATTATGAGTAAGTGGCTTGAGAATTTCGCCTACAAAACAATCTTTAGCTGGTGGGTATTTGTATTATCTTTTATTTTGACATTCGGAATTGCTTTCTTAATTACAATTCTGCAAACATGGAGGACAGCAAGGCGTAATCCGGTTGAAACTTTGCATTATGAATAAGTTTATACAAGAAAACCAATTGTATAAGAAAGGAAAGCAATTATGAAAATCCGATGGTCAGTACAGAGTTTAATTCTTGTATATTTTTTAGGGTGTTTCTCAATTCGCGAAGTTGAACCAGTGGGGCCATTTGCCGGATTTGGAACCATATGAAACTACTCTTTAATCAACTCCCCGATCATTCCCTTGATCTTCTCTCCATCCCATTTTGTTGCCCCTTTGTGTTTCATCACAATCTCACCCGACCGGGAAATGATGAATGTGGTTGGTATGGATCGGTGGCTGAAAACGGATGGAATCTGAGTCATGGGTGAATGTGTGGGAAGTGAATAATCGTGTTTTTTGAGGAAGCCATTCACCGCTTGCCGGTTTTCCTGACTAACGAGGATGAATGATACCCGGTCGCCAAATTCATCATACAGCTCCTGGATGCCCGGCATTTCTGCAATGCATGGAGGACACCAGGTTGCCCAGAAATTCAAAAATATAACCTTGTCCTGAAGATCTGTGAATTTGATCCGCTCTCCGTTGGATGCAACCAGTTCCCAGTTCAAAACCTCCTCGTCAATGCTTCCGGATCCGGCAGACCCGGTGAATATTGGTTGATGAAGTGTAACCTGAAGAACCAGGGATGAGATCTTCTTTCGGGTTGGCGGTATAAGCATCAGAAGGATAAACAGGTAAAAAAGCAGATCAAAAACCAGGGTTAAGCGGCTTTTCTTGCTGTAGTGGGATTTGATTCTATTTATGATATTCATCGTGAACTCTTTTCAACCAACAGTGCAAGTATAACACATTTCACTCCATTTTGTTTAATGCTTCGTGAATAGATCTTGTTTTTCTATTTTTAATTATACGTTGTATATCCACAAAATCTGCTCTATCTTTGATACATGATGATTCGTATTATCGGATAATTGTTGCCTCTTTAATAAAGCCTGGAATAGTGAAAAAAAACATACCGATAACTGCTATTAAAGAATTTTTAAATTACGAAGGCTCCAGTGGAGTTTTACTGATGGTTGGAATGTTATTGGCCATGGTAGCTGAAAATACAGCTGCAAGAACTCTTTACGATGCACTCCTTGGTATTCCTGTTGAAATAAAAATTGGCAACTTTGAAATTGCAAAGCCTTTGTTACTCTGGATTAACGATGGATTGATGGCCATCTTCTTTTTCCTGGTTGGTCTGGAGGTTAAGCGTGAATTGCTGGCTGGTGAGTTATCTGAACCTGCCCGTGTTGTTTTACCGGTCATTGCAGCAGTTGGTGGTATGGTTGTTCCGGCTGCAATATATACCAGCCTTAATTTTAGTGATTCGGTGGCAATGAAGGGGTGGGCAATTCCGTCCGCTACGGACATTGCATTTGCACTTGGGGTACTTGCCCTTCTTGGTAAACGTGCACCAAATTCCCTGAAACTGTTTTTACTGACCCTTGCCATCGTGGATGACCTGGGTGCCATTGTTATCATTGCCATTTTTTATACATCGGATCTGTCTCTGGTATCCCTGCTTATTGCTGGTTTTACAATCCTGCTATTGTTCCTTCTGAACCGGAAAGGCGTTTTAAATCTTGCTCCTTATCTATTCCTCGGTGTGATTTTATGGGGAGCTTTTCTCAAATCGGGTGTACATGCGACGCTGGCAGGTGTAATCACTGCAATTTTTATTCCCTTCAAGAAGCAGCAGGGTGAGAAGGAAACTCAGCTGGAGATACTGGAGCATGATCTGCATCCGGCAGTGGCATACGGTATCCTGCCGTTGTTTGCTTTTGCAAATACGGGGATATCATTTGAAGGACTTAGTTTTCAGTCATTCTTTCATTCCGTGCCATTGGGCATTGCAGCAGGCTTGTTTTTTGGCAACCAGATAGGTGTGTTCGGTTTTTCCTGGTTAGCCATAAAAACCGGCATTGCTAAACTACCAAAAGGTGTCAGTTGGTTGCAATTGTATGGCGTGTCACTGCTCTGTGGTATCGGATTTACGATGAGCCTCTTTATTAGCTCCCTGGCCTTTGAGCAGGGTGGACCCGATTTTGCGGTAGACGACCGGTTGGGAATTCTGGTTGGGACTTTTGCTTCGGGTATAGCCGGTTTTCTGGTTTTGCAGTTTGCTTCCAACAGCGGAAAAGAAACCGAAATGGATTAAACCTTTTAGGATGGAATTCAGAGATCAGATGGGTTATTCCATTGCTTTAAGAAATTATCCTCAGCGGATCATACGGTGATATTATGAAATACAAAACCACGATAGCAGAGGTTACTGATAAAAACATCGCTGACCATCCCCAAGCCATCTGTTTCATTAACCCGAAACATGAACTTTACCATAAAAAAGTCGATTGGTATAGAAGAGAGTTCAAAAATGGTTTAAAAATCAAACTGCTCTATATCGAAGGAGAAAAGAAATCCGTAGGCTATGTTGAATTTGTTCCGGGAGAGCATTGCTGGAGGGCTGTCAGTGCTGAGAATTACATGTTTATTCACTGTTTGTGGACGACTGGAAAAAAGTATCAACACCAGGGATTGGGCAGCCTGTTGCTGCAGGATGTGGAAAAGGAAGCAAAGGATATGTCAGGGGTAGTTGCAGTGTCCAGCGATAAAGCGTTCATGGCAAACAAAGAAGTATTTCTGAAAAACGGTTACCGTATCCTGTCAGAGTCAGGCAATGATCAGTTAATGCTCAAACAGTTTAGAGAAGGCCCGTTACCCTCATTCAACGACTGGGAAAGTGAACTGGGGAAATACAACGACCTTACAATGGTGTATTCAAATCAATGTCCCTGGGTGGCACGCTTCATTGAAGAGATCAAACCCATTCTGAAGGAGAAGAAGTTAAAACCCACCATCATTGAAATGAAGAATGCCAGAGAAGCACAGCATGCTCCATCAATTTATAGCGTTTTCAACCTGATCTATAAAGGGAGGCTTCTGGCCGACCGGTATATTTCTACTACGCGGTTTAAAAATATCATTGAAAAGGAAATGAATATCTGATTAGGTTTCTTCTGTACGTAAGCTGAAAGTTTTTTCGTATTCATAATCCGGATGTTAGGTTGTTTTTCTGTCATTATACCGATTAATCTTATGGAATTCAAGGACCAAATGGGGTATAGGGTGACACTCAGAGAATATCCACGTCGGATTATCTCCCTGGAAGAATCGGAGGGTGCAGAGGTAATACTGCTCTTGTCTGAACCCTATCCCTTTTCAGCCGGGGATATCATAGGATAAATCACCATGAAATACGACCCCGAAAAACACCACCGCCGTTCCATCCGCCTGCGTGAATACGATTATTCCCAACCCGGCGCCTATTTCGTTACCATCTGCGCCCAGAATCGCGAATGTTTGTTTGGAAATATTGTGAATGGGTGCATGGTGTTAAATGATGACGGAAAAATTACCGATCATTGTTGGTTGGAAATACCAATACATTACCCGTATGTCAAATTGGATGAATTCGTTATTATGCCAAATCATGTCCATGGTATCATTATAATCAATGATAATTCGAACGTAGGGGCGATTCATGAATCGCCCCTACAATCGCCCCAACAATGGAAATCATCCAAAATGGATAAATACAAAAGACAACGGCGTTTAATGACATTACCCAAGATTATCGGTCGATTTAAAATGATTTCTGCAAAACAAATCAACCAATTGCGTCAAACACCGGGGATTAACGTATGGCAACGAAATTATTACGAACATATCGTCCGTGATGAAAATGATTTGAACCGGATACGGCAATATATTGCAAACAATCCCGCCAATTGGGAAAATGATGAAAATAATGTTTGAATCCTTAATCTGCAAAAAAGCAAAATCCGATGACCAATGCTTCTATGTGCACAGAGTCTATGGAATCGTCTTGATGTCAGGATAAGTTCGATTATTGCTTTTCACTACACGGATTTGTAAAAATCAAGTCTCACTAACCTGTAACTTTTAACTTCCCCCCATATGATCAACCTCCTCTCCATCCAGCGTCAGGTATCCCTTCATCAGGTTTGCAGTCAGGCAGGAGTGGACAGGAATAATACCAATCAGATCTCCGATCTTTGTCCGGTTCATCAATTGCCTGCCGGCATGGATGATCCCATGTTCCTGTGATAAACCAGACACATAATTATCTTCTTCAATGTCATTCCATCCCGTTTCATTGAATTGAACAATACTTCCATAGGAACGTTTTCCCGATGAAAGCGTAATGTATTCTTTTGAGAGGTGCACAGCGCCTCCGTATACTATGATTTCATCCCTTCCAGGATACCTTGCTATTACCGGTACAGCAAGCACAACGGCTATTTGATCGGGTGTACAGGCCCCCAGGTTATATTGCATCAGGTCATAGAAAACAAAGTTACCGGGCCGTATTTCATCGGTTTTTTCGAACCGGTCGACCAGGCTGCATGAGGGTGTATCACCAATGGAGAGGATCATTCTCTCCCTGTGAGCGTGGATATTCTCTTTCAGCTTTACCAGCTTGTCCACCGTATCCTGGTAAAGGTCCAGGATTTCCTGCGGTGATGACGATCTGTACGTTTGTCCCGTATGGGTAAGGAAGCCGGAGAATTGAAGCAGGGGATTCCTGTCAATCCGGTCAATAATCTCCTGAACAGAAACGTAATCGGCGGCATCGATCCCGGTCCGGCGGTAACCGGTATCGATTTTGATGAATATTCCCACCGCATGACGAAGGGTTTTTTCCATGAAGGGAAGGACCTCCTTATTAACGATCAGGAGATTCAGTTCTATTTTTCCGGCAAGGTGGTTTATTGCTTCCATCTCCCTGACATTCAGCGGAAAAGCGATGGTAATGTCTTTCCACCCATCATTGGCGAAATAGTCAGCCATCCGGACCGATGAAACGGTGATCGCCTTGGTCCCTGCCTCCCTGAACCATTGACCCACCTCCAGCGATTGATGCGTTTTAAAATGAGGTCGGAAAATCACTCCTGATCGTTGCGCCTTTTCAACCATTGCATGGATGTTACCGATGCATCGTTGTTTATCAAGAAGCAGGGTGGGAGAGGTTATCCTGGATAGTATCCTGTTCATCAGGTCAGATTATTTTATTACTTCATACAGCGTGTTTTCTTAGAATAACGGAATCTGAAAAGATCTCTTCCGCTCTAAGCACAAAATCAAAGATACCGATCCGTGTGCAGAGATAAAAATCATTTGGTGGGGAATGGTTGATATTCTGAGGATCAAAAAAACGCTTCCCTGATCCTTCTTTCAGTCTGTGAATCATTGTATCCGGATCTGTTTTCTGGTCCAGCAATTTTGCCCTGATATATTCTGCACAGAAGAGATCTTCCCCTGCCGGGGTTTTGCCTGCATAACCCATTGCCACCAGTGAAACCATGGAAGGATTTCTGTTTTTTATATACGTAACGATGGCATCTGCATTCACTAAGCTGCCCGTTATGATCTCATCAGCTCCTATTGCCTCTATAAGCCCCCTGGTACCTGCACTGGTAGTCTGAACCACGGTTTTCCCGGTAAAATCAACCCTTTCAATGTGGGTGGGTGAGTTTCCAAAATCAAATCCTTTTATTTTCCGTTCGTTGCGTTCACCCATCAGGAGATACCCCGGATTTTCCCGTTTGAGATGGAAAGCCGTATCCACTTCATCAACTGCGATAATCTCTTTTGCCCCGTTATTCACGACATAACAACCCATGGTGAAAGCCCGGAATACATCGATAACAACGGTAAGCCCTGTGGCCTTTCTTGCTCCTTCGATATATTCCAGTATCCTGATTTCCATTTTCTTATCAGTTGGTAAATAGAAACAACCCTTTTGAAGCGGATGCATCAAAGTTAAGATTTTCTTATTGATCATCGGAGCTTTTACTACAAAGCAGTATTTCACAGGGCGGGCATCGTAACCGTTTAACGCATAACGAAGTATTATTGACTTATAAATCCTTATATTTGTGATATGGCACGCATGGGTGTAATCATAAAAGAGCTGATCAACTTCATTACAGTTGATATCTGGCGGATTCCTCTCCGGGAGCTTCCAAAAACGAAATCCTTTTTTATCAAACAATTACGGATTACTCTCGTTGCTTTGCGGGGATTCTCTGAAAACCAGGTTCAACTCAGGGCTTCGGCACTTACCTTTTATTCGCTTTTGTCTATTGTACCGGTAATTGCCATGATCTTCGGAATTGCCAAAGGATTCGGTTTCCAGGACAAGTTGCAGCGGGAACTGGTCTCAACCTTTGAAGGACATCAGGAGGTTCTTGCATATATCCTCGATTTTTCAGAACGACTACTTGACAAAGCAAATGGTGTTTTTATTGGCGGCGTCGGGCTGGTACTTCTCATCTGGTCAGTGATGAAGGTACTCGGAAGCATTGAAAACTCTTTCAACTCCATCTGGCAAATAAAAAAACCCCGGGTATTTATCCGGAAATTCAGCGATTACCTCACCATGATGCTGGTTGCACCGATTTTCATACTTCTATCAAGCAGTGTCACCGTTTTCATAACAACCCATTTTGAAAGGTTCGCACAGGATTATGCCTTTCTTGAGAGTTTCAGGTTTCTTTTGTCACTGATCCCATACCTGCTCATCTGGTTGCTGCTGACCATCATTTATATGGTAATGCCCAACACCAAGGTCACATTCAGTTCGGCGCTTATCGGCGGGATAATTGCAGGTACCGTTTTTCAGGTTACACAATGGATCTATATTCATTTTCAGGTTGGAATGAATAAATACGGTGCAATTTACGGTGGTTTTGCTGCTATACCGCTCTTTATAATATGGTTGCAGTTAAGCTGGGTGATCGTACTTCTGGGTGCGGAAATATCTTTTGCCAATCAGAATGTTGACCGGTATGAGTTTGAATCGGATGCCAGGCACATCAGTTCCCGGTTTAAGCGACTGGTCTCCCTGATGGTTGCTAACCTGGTGGTGAAGAACTTTGCCATCGGAAAGAAACCCCTGACTGCTACTGATATATCGCAGGAGTTAAAAGTCCCCATTCGTATTGTCCGGGATATTATCTACGAGCTGGTAGAGGTGAGTATCTTTTCCGAAGCCCTGGCTGACAATCCGAAGGTCAGAGCCTATCAGCCAGCCATAGATATAAATATCATTACCATTGATATGGTATTGAAACGTCTTGAAGAGAGAGGCAGCCAGCACATCACGGTATCCAAAAACAAAGAATACCAGAAACTTTCCGAGATCCTTGAATCGTTTGATGAATCGATAAACAAATCTCCCTCAAACATGCTGTTAAGGGACATTTAATCTACCGGTATCCGATAGCCGCATACCCAACCCAATGATGGGGGGTTGCCACGGCAGTTCTTCCCATCATCAAATCGTCGACAAAGATGTGTTCATGGTCAATACTGCTGGAGTAACCAACCATGATCCCCTCAAGCGGTTCCCCACCGGAAAAATGATCCTGAAGATAATAAGCAGTGAGCAGGCCCAGGGGAACCGAATACCTGCCACACCAGGTCCATTTGTATTCCCTGTAGTCACTTTCCTGAACGGTGAAGTCGCTGAACTTCCGGATTTTTTCCTTGCTCACCATCCCTTCAAGTGATTTGTTTATGATCTCAAATTCATGCTCTACTGCTCTGGCATTACCAGCAGAATCGCAGCCAAAAGGGGCATAATTCTTTCCACCCCACTCTTCATCACCATAATGGACAGCATCGGTAGTGATGACCATAGCGAAATCGGAACCCCAGTGAAGATTATGATCCGATAGCATTGAAAACAGCACATCTGATAATGGCCTTGCAATGCTTTCCATTCGGTTGATGGACATATAGGGTACCAGTACCGGGATAATTTTTACCTGATGGTTAAAATATTGCAGAAAAGGAATCAGTGCTTCCAGTGAGTGTTCTATCCTGTGCATGGTGTCATTCACCTCATAGATTGAAGCATCCAGGTTATGTAGAATTTCTTCGCGCATTTCTGAGACAGGAACATTCCCATAGGGACCTTTCCAGTATGCATGGCTATCGAAGATGATCCTGTCTTCGAGGTTCAGCGCTTGCGCCTTATGCGCCACCCCGATCAGCAAGAGCGTTTTCGCATGGATATACTGAAGAACTTCAGGATAAAGAGATCCGACATAGGTGTAGTCATCATGTGGTGAAATACAAACCTTCCATGGTTGATGGTCCTGATTTTCCGGATATTGCTCATTTGGAGAAAGCCGTTCGATCCTGGTCATCACGCTATCCATCTGCCAGGCATATTGTGCAAAGCCAACGGTGTCGACCAGGGGCCGCACAGAAGCCTGGTCAAACCCTCTGTTGTTGCAGGAACCAAAGATCAGGCTGCTTAGAATAAGCAGGCAGGAAATGTTGTTTTTGAACATGTGAACTATTGATTATCGGTTTATTCAAATAGTGTAAAGGTCTTTTTAATAATCCCCATGGCTTCATTTAACTCCTCTTCCGTAATCACCAGTGGTGGGGCAAACCGAATAATGTGTCCATGGGTAGGTTTGGCAATCAATCCGTTATCTTTCATCGCCACACAGACATCCCAGGCGGTTTTGCCCCCTTTCGGACGGATAACAACTGCATTGAGCAATCCTTTTCCCCTGACAAGCTCGATCATTTCTGACGGGATGCTTCTTAATTCTTCCCTGAAGATATGACCCAGTTTTTCGGCATTGTCTGCCAGTTTTTCATCTTTTACCACTTTCAGCGCTGCCATGGCGACCTTTGCAGCGATGGGGTTACCCCCGAAAGTTGATCCATGTTCACCGGGTTTGATGGTTAACATGATTTCGTTATCAGCCAATACAGCTGATATAGGAAATACGCCGCCTGAAAGCGCTTTTCCAAGGATCAGGACATCGGGATGAACGTTTTCATGATCGCAGGCAAGCAACTTACCGGTACGGGCAATCCCGGTTTGTATCTCGTCAGCGATAAACAGGACATTGCGTTTCCTGCACAGTTCATAAGCACCCTTGATGTATCCTTCATCCGGGACCATTACTCCGGCTTCTCCCTGGATTGGTTCCACAAGGAAACCGGCAACATTCGGATCTTCCAGTGCTTTCTCAAGGGCTGAGAGATCATTATACGGGATCGTGATAAATCCCGGAGTGTAGGGGCCGTATTCCTTGCGCGCTTCCGGATCAGTGGACATCGAGATGATGGTTATCGTTCTGCCATGAAAATTATTTGCACACACGATGATCTTTGCCTGGTTGTCCGGAACACCTTTTACTTTGTATGCCCATTTCCGGCAAAGCTTTATGGCGGTTTCATCCGCCTCTGCACCGGTGTTCATCGGAAGAACCTTGTCATAGCCAAAGTAGCGGGTGATGAATTCTTCATACTCGCCCAGTGCACTGTTATAAAAAGCCCTGGATGTCAGGGTAAGAACCAGGGACTGATCGGCCAGCGCTTTTACGATGGCTGGATGACAGTGCCCCTGGTTGACCGCAGAATAGGCCGACAGAAAATCAAAATACCGTTTGCCTTCAACATCCCAAACATATACTCCTTTACCCCGCTCAAGAACAACCGGTAAGGGATGGTAATTGTGAGCGCCGTATTGCTCCTCCCGCTCAATAAAATCGTGTGTATCCATGATAAACGTTTTGAAGATGAACAATATAATCTGAATCTTGTTATACCTTTTTACGAACAAACCATTTGGTTTATCGCGTAACTCTGGTTAGGTTTGTCCCGGATAAATATAGCAAAAATAAGTGGATAGTATGGAAAGCAATAACGCACACGAAAAAGTTCATGAATCGATAGCTTCACGGTACAGTCCGCTTGCATTTTCAGATAGGCCGGTTGAACCGGAAAAGATCAGGGCACTGTTTGAAGCTGCCCGATGGGCCCCGTCCAGTTTCAATGAACAACCCTGGCGATTCATTTATGCTATCCGTGAAAATCGCCCGGAGTTTGACGCCATGCTGGATTGCCTGGTTGAGGATAACAGGATCTGGGCAAGAAATGCACCCATGCTGGTTTTAAGTGTTACAAGGATGAATTTTTCCCGTACTGACAAACCCAATAAATACGCTTTCCATGATGTGGGTCTGGCAACGGGCAATCTGCTCACCCAGGCTACGTTCATGGGATTGGTGGCACATCCAATGGGTGGTTTTTCGGTCGAAAAAGCAAGACAGAATTTGTTGATCCCGGAGGGATTTGAACCAGTTGCTATGATTGCCATGGGATATCATGGGAATGTTAACGATCTTCCGGAAGACCTCAAATCAAGAGAACTCAGGACCAGGACCAGGAAACCACTGCAGGATAGTGTTTATCCCGGAACAATGGGCTGATACAAAACATGTTATAAAGAATTTCGACAGTTAAAAGTTGATGTTTATCGTAAGGTTGAGTCTCCGGGAGGTAAGGTAGTTGGGTACGGCATATTGTTGAGATACATGCGACAGGTTATTTACAGTAGTGACCCACAAATAGGAGATGGTGTTATTAATATCAAACAGGTTAAACACCTCCAGACCAATCCATATGCTTTCATAGGCTTTGAAAAATTTTCTGCTATTTCCCGAATAACCGGTATTTGAAATGACCTTCGAAAATCCAAGATCAACCCGTCGGTAAGAAGGCATTCTGAAGGTTTCGTCATACCTGTCTGAATAGGGCGATGAAGCAGGCAGACCGGTTCCAAACAGGAGAGTAAGGTGTACTTTATAGGTTGGATTATTTGGGAAATAATCCTGGAAAAAGAGGCCGAAATTAACCAGCTGGTCGGTGGGGCGTGGATAGTATCCCGGTTCAACTCTCGCTCCCTCTTCATTGAAATAAAAGTCACCGACGATATTTTCCCTGGTTTGCATGAATGACAGACTGGCCCATGATTCAACTCCGGCGACAAATTCACCATTGATCTTCATATCAATACCGGCTGCATAACCATCCGCCATGTTTGCCCCGGCATAGTTGATCCGGACATTATCTATTTTATATGGAATCAGATCTTTCATTCGTTTGTAGAAAATGTCGGTTGTGAATTTAAACGGACGCTCCCATGCGGTGAAGTTCAGTTCTCCACCGAGCAGCAGGTGAATCGATTTTTGGGCTTTGATATCCCGGTTAAGGTCACCCCGCGGATCACGGATCTCTTTATAGAAAGGTGGCTGGTAATAATAACCTGCTGAGAAATGAAGTGTAATATCCCGCTTCCATGCCGGCCAGTAGGTTATGATCAATCTGGGGCTGATCAGCAATTGCCGGTTAAAATCCCAGTAATTGATCCTGATCCCACCCGTCACACTCATGTCAAGTGAATCAAAAGGCAGTTTGTATCGATCCTGGATGTATGCTGTGATCCTGTTGGATTGTAACCTGTTCTGGCTCCATTTGCTGTCAGCAAGCATCACCCGGCTATCAGAGTAAGGAATTGAAAATCCCGCCGAGTCGACAAACGTCCATTCATTCAAGCGGTCATTGATCTTCTCGTGCCGGTAACCTGCTCCCCATTTTAGCTGATGGTTGTCGTTACTAATGCTTCCCTTATGGGTTCCTGAAATGACGGTTGCATCCAGAAAATTCCTGGCATGATCGATAAACCTTCCGATACCGATGTTCATGATACTATCCCCCAGGTTTTCCGAGCCAATCTCCTTATCCAGTGCATTAAGAGAATACCGGCCCTGGATATCCAGGGTCTCCTCTTCACTGGTATTGAAGGTGGATGCATTAAACGATAGCCGGACGTTTTCAGACGGCTTGTATTTTGCTGAAAAAGCAGCTTGCCAGGTAGTAAATTTATCCACTTCCTGTCCGTCATATAGAACGAAAAGCTGGATGGCATCGGTGATTGTCCCGAATGAAGTTCGCCGATCCTTGGGAATGAATTCGTATTTGTTGTTGGCATAATTGCCAAGGAAACTGATCTCCCATTTTTCTGACAGATCGTAGGTCATGTAGGTCTGGAAATCGGTAAAAACAGGATTGTAATCACCCTCCGTATCGAATGAATTAAGGAGATAGCGTGTTGATTTATAGCGAATTCCTGTAGCGTGGGTAAAACGGTTGTTTTTTGAAATGCCTTCCAGGTGGAGTGAGCCTCCCAGCAGGCTCGCAGAAACATTCCCCCCGAAAGCCTGCGGTTGTCGATAGGTAATATCCAGAACGGAGGACATTTTGTCTCCATAGGTTGCATCAAACCCCCCGGCAGAAAACTGAAGTGCAGCCACCATATCCGAATTGATAAAACTGAGCCCTTCCTGCTGTCCCGACCGAACAAGAAACGGCCTGTAAATTTCAATCTCATTAACATACACAAGATTCTCATCGTAATTGCCTCCCCTGACTGAGTATTGTGAGCTTAATTCTGTATTGGACGAGACACCCGGCAATGTTTTCAATGCCGATTCAATATCTCCTGAAACGGAGGGAAGCATTTCAAGATCTTTAAGGTCCAGTTGTATAAAATTTTCTGTTCTTTCCCGCTCACCGGTTACCTGGACCTCCCGAAGCTCTTCAACAGAAACCGTCAGGGCAATGTTCAATACCCTGACTTCATCGGGTTTCAGGGTAATGAATACTTCGTGGGGCTCATAACCCAACATGGAAAACAGGATAGAGTAACTTCGGTTGGGAAGCAACTCAAGGGTATAGACTCCTTCCTCATCTGATGAGGTTCCTGTAGTTGTGCCCGAAACAGAAATGTTTACTGAAACGAGGGGATGATGATCCGGGTCGGTTATTGTTCCGGTAAGAATAGCATTTTCCTGAGCAATCCCCTGGATAAAAATCAGTGAAAGGCTAAAAGAGAGGAGTATCTTCCATCTATTTCTCATCAGGAAACCGTAAAAGTAACACTTGATAAACTCAAAATTCCGTGCAAAATTGTATGGTAAGATTAAATAAGAGAGGCAGAATTCTCAGTTTTAGTACACAATTAACAATTAACATTTCCCGAGGGATGCCTGCCCGCGGCAGGCGGGCCTATGGCATAACAACCAACTTTCCATATTTGAGACATTCGAGGCATTTGCTAATTTGAGGCACTTCCTCATTTATCCTTGTCTTTCTTTTCGGGTCTCTGTATCTTGAGCTTCCCCCGCTTGAGGGCATCAAAGAACCTGGCCCAGGCTATCGGATTCAGCAGGTTGTTAATTGGGTATTGCCCGTAAGTGTAGTTTTGTAAAAGTTGCTTCTGCATCACCTGTTTGTATGCTACTCCGGGTGAGGGTATTTCATTTCCTTCGATCTGGGCCTGGATGATCGCCAGGTTTCTTATGGCAAAATCATAATCATCCTCCGGTAATTCAAGACTCAAAAAAGCCTCTTTAAACTCCTCATAAGTAGGCCAGGGGAATACGATTACCTCCTCCAGTAAAATGGTATCCCGTTCCATGATGACATCATGCGTGTAATGATAATCGAGGATCAGTGAAGGAAGTTCAAAATAAGTCAATTTGTATCCAACCGATGAAAAGATAATGGTATCCTGCGGTTCGGTTATGATAGAAAAAATCCCATTCCGGTCACTGATTGTTCCCCGTCTGGTTTGCATGGAAATAATGTGAACATAGGGCAGGGGTTCCGATTCTTCATTCATGACAAATCCGGAAAACTGGATGTATTCCCGCTCCTGACCAACAACATTGCCAGCCGCAAAAATCCAAAAGCACAGTGCCAAAATACCAGTTTCTATCAGATTGTATCTAATCATAACTACGTTTGCCGAAATCCGGGATCAATGGATAAAAAATAGTTGGACTCCTTTTACAGGAGTGCGCAATTTACCTTATTTTTGTGTCATCACTGCAAATTTTATGCATTTTTAACATTCCCATATTTTTAGAAAACTTACTATTTTTAAATAGTTGAAACGGGATAACTTATACATGAAATGAAAAAATTGATGCTTTTGGGTGATGAGGCCATAGCACAGGGGGGACTT
>CAYZVJ010000056.1:17918-19436 GCA_964481765.1 uncultured Rikenellaceae bacterium
TGAAATGAAAAAATTGATGCTTTTGGGTGATGAGGCCATAGCACAGGGGGGACTTGATGCAGGAATTTCCGGCATTTATGCTTACCCTGGAACGCCTTCCACAGAGATTATGGAATATGTCCAATCTTCGAAAGAGGCAGCAGAAAGGGATGTTCACCGGGAATGGTCAGCCAATGAAAAGACAGCTATGGAAGCCTCATTGGGCATGTCCTATGCCGGGAAGCGGGCAATGGTATGTATGAAACATGTCGGGCTCAATGTTGCTGCAGATCCGTTTATTAATTCCGCGATAACCGGCGTAAACGGAGGACTGCTTGTGGTTGTAGCCGATGATCCGTCGATGCACTCATCACAAAATGAACAGGATTCCCGATTTTTCGGAAAGTTTGCATTGATCCCAATACTGGAACCGGCTAATCAGCAGGAAGCGTATGATATGACTCACGTGGGCTACGAATTATCAGAGAAGTATAATGTCCCGGTATTGCTGCGCATCACTACCCGGTTATCCCATTCAAGAGCAGGAGTTACCCTGAGATCGCCAAGAGCGGAGAACAACCTGACCCTGCCCGGAGATCCAACACAATTCGTCCTTTTGCCAGCCATTGCCAGGGTTCGTTACAGAGGGCTGCTTTCCATGCAATCCAGTATTGGGGAGGAGGCTGAAAATTCCTCCTTTAACATATTCAGGGAAGGAAAAGAGAAAGGTTTGGGAATTATTGCCTGTGGAATTGCCTATAACTACCTGATGGAAAATTTCCCGGGACGTGACATCCCCTATCCGGTATTGAAGTTATCACACTACCCGGCACCTGGAAAATTGATTCGGAAAATAATTGATTCCTGTTCGACCATCCTTGTTCTTGAGGAGGGATATCCGTTTATTGAGGAGATGCTAATTGGATTACAGGCCAAAGGAATTCCGGTGAAAGGAAGACTGGATGGGACCATCCCCAGAGATGGTGAGCTTACCCCAAACCTTGTTGCTGCCGCACTCGATATAGAGCAGGAGGCAGTTACACCTGTTCCGGACCTGGTGTTGAAACGACCCCCATCTCTCTGTAAGGGATGCAGCCATGCGGATGTTTATCACGCCCTCAATGAAGCCCTTGAAAAATACGGCAAGGGTAAGGTCTTCTCAGATATTGGATGCTATACATTGGGGGCTTTGCCACCATTCAATGCAATCAACTCATGCGTGGATATGGGAGCTTCGGTTACCATGGCCGTGGGAGCAGCAGATGCAGGATTAACGCCAAGTGTTGCAGTGATCGGAGATTCAACCTTTACCCATTCCGGAATGACCGGGTTGCTGGATGCCGTGAATAAAAATTCGGCGGTTACCATCATTGTTTCCGACAATTCAACAACCGGTATGACAGGAGGACAGAAATCATCAGCAACAGGCCGGCTTGAAAGCATATGCAAAGGCATCGGGGTTGAACCGGATCATGTCAGGGTAATTTACCCCCTGAAAAAGGAACATGAAAAGAATGTAGACATTATAAAGGAAGAACT
>CAYZVJ010000057.1:0-1661 GCA_964481765.1 uncultured Rikenellaceae bacterium
TTTTCACTGATCTCTACATAGATCCCCCAGTCTGCAACCCCGGAGATGATCCCATCATACTGCTGTCCGATTTTATCTTTCAGGAATTCAACCTGTTTGTATTTAATGGATGCCCGTTCTGCTTCAATGGCTTTACGTTCCATTTCGGAGGCATGTATGCAGAGGCTCTCATACTGTTCTTCACTCTCCGATTTTTCACCCCGCAGGTACTTTTCCAGCAATCGATGAACCATCATATCCGGATACCTGCGGATGGGGGATGTAAAATGGGAATAATGGTCAAATGCAAGGCCATAGTGCCCGATATTGCGGGTTGAATATTTTGCTTTAGCCATTGTCCTGATCGCCAGGGTCTCAATCAGGTTTTGTTCCTTTTTCCCCTGAACATTCTTCAGGAGCTGGTTCAGCGATTGGGACAGTTGCCGGTGTGAGGTGGTGGATATCTGGTGACCAAATTTCTTTATCAGGAAAGCAAAGGATGACAGTTTTTCCTGATCAGGCCGGTCATGAACCCGGTATACAAAAGTTTTCGGTGGTTTTGTTTTGAATCCGACAAACTCTGCAACCCGTTTGTTCGCCAGAAGCATAAATTCTTCAATCAATTGATTCGATGGTTTATTCTGTTTCAGGAAAACGCCTAACGGTGTGCCCTTTTCATCAATTTCAAATGCCACTTCGGTACGTTCAAAATCAATGGAGCCGTTTTCGAACCTTCTTTTTCTTAATGTTTGAGCCAATTGATGAAGCTTCATAACTTCCATGCTCATATCACCCTGTCCGGTTTCAATCACTTTCTGAGCCTCTTCATAGGTAAATCGCCTGTCAGAACGAATGACGCTTTTTCCCATCCACTCAGAAACAACATTGGCCTGATCATCCATTTCAAACACGGTGGAAAAACAAAGTTTATCCTCCTCCGGTCGCAGGGAGCAAAGCTGGTTTGATAATTTCTCGGGGAGCATCGGGATGACCCGGTCAACCAGGTAGACCGATGTTCCACGTTCCTGTGCTTCTTTGTCAAGAACTGAATTGGGTGAAATGAAAAAAGTAACGTCAGCAATGTGCACACCGACTTCCCACCTGCCGGAGTCAAGCTGTCGGATGGATAAAGCATCGTCAAAATCCTTCGCATCCTCCGGGTCAATGGTAAATGTTGGCACCGTCCGAAAATCCTTTCTCTGCCGGTACTCATCCCGTGATACCCTGTCCGGCATTTTCGCGGCTTCCCGTTCCACATCTTTCGGAAAAGAATAAGGAAGGTCATACTCTGCAAGGATGGCATGCATTTCCACTTCATGTTCTCCCGGCTCTCCCAGGACTTCTACGATCTCACCGGTAGGATTTTTTACCGACTGAGGCCAGTCAACAATGCGCGCAATGGCTTTTTGCCCGTTCAATGCATGATTTAACTTCTCTTTTGGAATGTAGATATCATACGGCATCTTCTTGCTGTCGGGCAGGAGAAATGCGAAGTGTGCAGCAATCTCAACCGTTCCGACAAAATTCCTTTTCCCCCTTTTGACGATCTCAACCACCTCTCCTTCCAACCGCCTGCTTTTTCTCCTGGCATACAGGTACACCTTAACCCAGTCACCATGAAGGGCATGATTCAGGTTTGCCTGTGTTACAAATATATCTTCAGAGAGGGATTCCGAATTGAT
>CAYZVJ010000057.1:1761-19419 GCA_964481765.1 uncultured Rikenellaceae bacterium
GATTCAGGTTTGCCTGTGTTACAAATATATCTTCAGAGAGGGATTCCGAATTGATATAGGCAGATCCCTGAGCTGTCATTTCAACCGTTCCATAGATGTACCCTCCTTTTGATTTTAATTTGTATTTCCCGGTATAAATCTCAGTGAGGTAATCACTACTTGCCAGTTCCCCGAGGATCACATTAATCAGTTGCCTTGTCGAGGTATCTTTTATGTTCAATAACCGGGTAAGTTGCTTGTAGTTATAGGTTTTGGAAGGGCTGCTGGAAAAAATACCCAGAATTTTTCCGGTCAGGGATTTTTTTTTGATGGAACCGGGTTTCTTGCTTTTTTTCTTTTTTTTGGCCATGTTCTCCGATTTTGCGGAAATTTACGAAAATCATTCGACGTGAAGCAACCAAACCGGGGTTTATACCTATCTTACTGATATAGATATAACAGCCATATCGCCATGAACCAGAACGAACCAAATGAATCCTCCTTTGGGCTTGGGATTGCACTCAGCGGTGGGGGTGCCCGGGGGCTTGCACACCTGGGTGTATTGAAAGCACTCAAAGAACACCAGCTCTTTCCGGAAATTATTTCCGGTGTTAGTGCCGGTGCCATTGGCGGGGCATTCTATGCCGACGGTTATCAGCCGGAAGAGACCCTTGAACTCTTTATCGAAGAAAAACTTTTCCACCTGATCCATGTAACCTTTCCCAAAGAAGGGCTGCTGAAAGCCTCCGGCTTTTATGAACTGATAAGAAATCACCTCAGATCCAAAAACTTTGAAGACCTTAATTGTCCGCTTTATGTCGCCGCTACCAATATGAATACGGGAAAAATAGAATATTTCAATCAGGGCCCCCTGGAGGAAAAATTAATCGCCTCTTCCAGCATTCCGGTCCTTCTCAATCCCATTAAAATAGGAGGTAATACCTATGTCGATGGCGGAGTGGTCGATAACCTTCCCGTCAGACCATTGAAAGGGAAGTGTAAAAAAATTATCGGAGTCAATGTTAACCCATTGTATGAGAAAAAAGATATCAAGGGAATCATTCAGTTAGCGGAACGTACGTTTTACCTGAATATCGTTTCAAACAGCAGGGAGCACATACCGGAATGTGATCTCTACATTGAAATCAAGGGATTGAAAGGGTATGGTGTTTTTGAGATCAGCAAGGCTCGACAGATCTTCAACGCCGGATACCGGGAAACGTTACAAATCCTTAATAATACCGACCTGTCCGATTTCCGGAATAAATAAAAAAATAAGGGCATAAATGCCCTGCTTATCCATTAGGCAATCACATGATCCCGGACGTGAACGTCCGGGCTACGGAACAATGTGTGGTGCGCCTTTCATCTCAAACATCCGGGAGCCATAATCATACCACTCCATTTAATCAGTTTAATTTAAGCAAATTTTGTAGGATCCCAGATCAATAATACACCCCATGGAATTTGCGAGCTTATCTATAATAATCCAAGGCTGATAGCCTTGATTACAATGAAAATTGATGCATACTCACCGGGTGAGCCTGGGTGGCCCCCTCGAAGTCACCCGGTGAGTATTGGTAATCATTAAAACACTGCCTTTGCAATCTTGAAAATATTGTCCGATCGTCCCATGGTAAAATAATGCACAACCGGCACTCCCGCTGCAACCAGTTCCTTCGACTGCTCAATGGCCCATTCAACCCCAACCTCTTTGATTGCTCCCTGTGTTTTGCATTTCAGGACCTCTTTTACCAGCGCTTCCGGAAGATTAACGTTGAATGTTTTTGGAAGGTAGCTCAGGTGATCATAGAGTGATACCGGTTTAATCCCGGGGATAATCGGCACTTCAATGCCTTTTTTTCGGCAGCTGTCGACAAAGGTGAAGTATTTTGTATTATCAAAAAACATCTGGGTCACCACGAAATCTGCGCCAGCATCTATCTTCTTCTTCAGGAAATGCAAATCCGACTCCAGATTGGGTGCTTCCGGATGTTTCTCAGGGTATCCGGCGACACCGACTGAAAAATCAGTCGGGGACGGATGTTGCAGATCCTCATCCAGGTAGATCCCGCTGTTCATATCCATTATCTGTTTCAGCAGATCAATCGAATGAACATGCCCTCCCTCCTCGGGTGTGAAAATCTTTGATTCGCTGTTTGGATCCCCACGCACTGCCAGCAGGTTATTCACACCCAGAAAATTCAAATCGATCAGTGCATTTTCGGTCTCCTCACGGGTAAATCCGCCACAGATCATATGGGGAACAACAATGACTTTGTACCTGTATTTCAAGGCTGCCGAGATAGCTACTGTTCCCGGTCTTTTCCAGATCACTCTCCGCTCCACCATATTGTGGTTGATCTTTTTATAAACAACCTCCTCCTGGTGGTAAGTGATGTTAAGATAGGGAGGGTTAAATTCCATCAATGGATCCAACGTCTGATAGATGCTATCAATATCATCCCCCTTGAGGGGGGGAAGCAATTCAAATGATATTAATGTTTTCTCCGATTGATTTAAAATTTCAATTACTTTGGTACTCATGATTCTCTATTTATAATTCAACACGGGAGACAGCCATTGTTCAGCTTCAGCCAGACTGATCCCTTTTCGTTTGGCATAATCCTTTACCTGGTCAAGGCCTATCTTACCCACATCAATATACCTGGATTCGGGATGTGAGAACACCATGGCACAAACGGATGCAGCGGGTGTCATGGAGTAGTTTTCTGTCAACCGGATCCCGGTTTTCTCCTCCACCCCCAGCAGGTCAAATACCTTCCTTTTTTCAGAATGATCCGGGCATGCCGGGTATCCGAAGGCAGGTCTGATCCCCCGGTATTTTGTCTGGAACAGCTCTTCCATTGATAGTTTTTCGTCCCGGGCAAAACCCCAGTACTCTTTCCTGATCTTTTCATGCAGCAATTCAGTAAATGCTTCAGCCAGCCGGTCTGCCAGTGCCTTGATCATGATGGCACGATAATCATCATGATCCTGTTCGAATTCTTCCAGATACCCATTCAAACCCATCCCAGCTGTAATCGCCATTAGCCCGAAATAATCTTTCCTGCCTGAATGGATGGGTGCAATAAAATCGGCCAGTGAAAAATGCTTCCCTGAGGTTGTCTTTGCTGTTTGCTGTCGCAATTGATTCAGGGTGCAAACCGGTGATTTGCGATCCTCATCTTCGTAAATATGAATATCATCTCCCGAAGCATTTGCCGGAAAAATTCCGAAAACGGCATTGGCTTTGATTTGGTTTTCACTGATTATTCTGTCAAGCAACGTTTGCGCATCACGAAAAAGTGTTTGCGCCTCCTCCCCCTTTTCAGGATGATTCAGGATCTCAGGATATTTCCCTTTCAGTTCCCACACATGATAAAAGAAGGTCCAGTCGATGTAGTTCCTGATATCCCCAAGATCATACCCTTCGAACATCTTTATTCCAATGGTTTGGGGTATACCCGGCTGAAAATCATTCCAGTTCATGTCGGGTCTGTTTTTCCGTGCCTGTTCCAGTGAAATGAAGGATCGTTTAATCCCGCTATTCATTTCACGGAGCTCCTGATACCGATGGTTGGTTTCACGTAAAAGTATTCCCTTACGTTCCTTTGAAAGAAGTTCAGCAACAACACCGACGCTGCGGGATGCATCTTTCACATGAATGACTCCGTTACCATAATGGGGCTGAATTTTAACGGCTGTATGCAAAACAGAAGTCGTTGCACCGCCGATCAGCAGAGGAATGTTCAGCTTTTCCCGTTCCATCTCTTTGGCAACATGCACCATCTCCTCCAGGGACGGTGTGATCAATCCGCTCAGTCCCAGGATATCCACATTCTGTTTTTTTGCTTCGCCGATAATTTTTTCCGCAGGTACCATGACACCCAGGTCAATGATCCTGTAATTATTACAGCCGAGAACGATACCAACGATATTCTTTCCTATATCATGCACATCACCCTTCACTGTGGCAAGTAAGACGGTTCCATTGCTGGATCGATCTTCTGTTCCGGAAGTTTCCTTTTCAATGAATGGCATCAGGACAGCCACTGCCTTTTTCATAACCCTGGCACTTTTTATTACCTGTGGCAGGAACATCTTACCCGATCCGAACAGATCGCCAACACGGTTCATCCCCTCCATCAAGGGCCCTTCGATAACCTGTAATGATTTTTCATAACGCTCCCGTGCTGTCAATACGTCCTCTTCAATATATTCGTCAATACCACGGATCAGGGCATGGGTTAGCCTTTCTGCAACAGGCATGTTCCTCCACTCCTCTTCCGTGATAGCCCCTTTCTTTTCACCCGCTGTTTTTTCAGCATAGATGATCAGCCTTTCGGTTGCATCTGCTCTTCTGTTCAGTATCACATCCTCAACCAGGACAAGCAGTTCTTCCGGAATGTCATCATACACAGTCAGCATTCCGGCATTCACAATTCCCATATCTAATCCGGCTTTTATGGCATGGTACAGGAATGCTGAATGCATTGCTTCCCGAATGGTGTCATTTCCCCTGAATGCAAAAGAGAGGTTGCTGATCCCACCGCTCACCCTGGTGTTAGGCAAATTATTTTTTATCCATTTCACCGCACGGATAAAATCAACGGCATAGCTGTTATGTTCCTCGATCCCTGTGGCAATGGTAAGTACATTTGGATCGAATATAATATCATGGGGTGGAAAATGCACCTTATCCGTTAGGATCGAATAGGCACGTTTACAAATGTCAATTTTTCTGTCAAAGGATACGGCTTGCCCCTGCTCATCAAAAGCCATGACAACCACGGCAGCGCCATACTGTTTTATGCGTTCGGCGTGTGCAATGAAAACCTCCTCGCCCTCTTTCAGGCTTATGGAATTCACAATGGATTTTCCCTGAAGGCATTTCAATCCTGCTTCAATGACCGGCCAGCTGGAAGAATCAACCATGACCGGTATCCGGGCAATATCGGGTTCTGGCATCAGCAGGTTCAGGAATTTCACCATGGTGGCTTCAGAATCCAGCATGGCATCGTCCAGATTAACATCAAGGATCTGTGCTCCTCCTTCAACCTGTTGTCTGGCAACCGACAGTGCTTCTTCAAACTTCTCCTCCCTGATTAACCGGGCAAATCTTTTGGAACCGGATACGTTGGTTCGCTCCCCGATATTGATAAAATTGCTGCCTGGATACAGGTTAAGTGCCTCGAGTCCACTCAGGTTCAATCGGTGTTGGAGTACGGGCAGCTCCCTTTTTTCAGCTCTGGCAGCCAGTACTGAAAAACGCCGTATGTGTTCCGGAGTGGTGCCACAACATCCCCCGACAATGTTGACAAGTCCCTCCTGCAAGAATCCTTGAATATGCTCTGCCATCTCTTCGGCCGTTTCATCATACTTCCCAAATTGATTCGGGAGACCGGCATTGGGATAAACAGAAACGGGAAGGTCTGTTTTCGAGGATAATTCCTCCAGGAAGGGCCTTAATTCTTTAGCACCAAAAGAGCAATTCAGCCCGATGCTAAACAGGTCGTAGCCGGACATGGAATGCAAAAAGGCTTCAACGGTTTGACCTGAAAGGTTTCTACCGCTGAGATCAACGATGGTTCCGGAAACCATGACCGGCAAGTCAATATTTCTCTTCCTTTTAATATCCTGTATGGCAAAAAGTGCAGCTTTCCCATTGAGGGTGTCAAAGACAGTCTCTACAAGCAGCAGATCCACACCACCATCAATAAGTCCTTCTGCCTGCTCGCCATAAGCAAAAACCAGTTCATCAAAGGTTATCGCCCGTGATCCGGGATGTTCCACAGAGGATGAGATGGAAGCAGACTTACTGGTTGGTCCCATGGCTCCGGCGACAAACCTCGGTTTTTCCGGGGTTTTGTCAGTATACAACCGGGCGGCTTCCGATGCAAGCCTTGCCGAAGCAACATTCATTTCATAAACCAGGTCTTCCACCTGATAATCGGCCATCGAGATGCGGTTGGCATTGAAGGTATTTGTCTCGATGATATCTGCTCCTGCTTCAAGGTATTGTTCATGGATCTCACGGATGACGGATGGTTTGGTCAGGGACAACAGATCGTTATTCCCCTTTAGGGGGCAGGGGTGATCAGCAAACCGTTCACCGCGAAAGTCATCCTCTTCAAGGTGGTATCCCTGGATCATGGTCCCCATGGCTCCATCCAGAACAAGAACCTTCCTCTCTATTATCTTTCCTATATTTTTATCCGTACTCATCCGTACTAGCAGCTATTGTTGACATGTATTGAAATGATTTCGATGACTCTCTTCAGGCATTCCAGATTTTCAATGACTCCCCTTGAAAAATCCGGAATCAATCCATGCCCATAGGCATACGTAGCATAAGAGATCCGATCAGGCCTGTTGAGTGTGGGAAGATTTCCCGGTGCAGTGTTGGATACGTTTTCATGATGATGCGTTTAATTTATCATTTCCCGTTTACGGGATTAGGTTTTAGCACCTTTTTTCCTGATTTGCCGGAAATGGTTGCTAGAGGTTCACAGAGCCTAATCTCTCCCCTCTTCTCAATAATTCAAACACCCTATAAGCGAAGAATATTTGATACTTGTGGTTGTAAAAGTAGAATGAATATTTGATAAATGCAAAAAATATAGTATTGGAAAAGCTGGTCTGCTCTGCATCGGGTAGGGTGTTATATTGGAATAATTGCTAATTTTATGGACTCAAAGGACATTGACCATGGCTGAGAAAAACAAATCCGACCTCTACCTGTACAACTCCTTAACCCGGAAGAAGGAAAAATTTGAACCCATCAATCCCCCGTATGTTGGATTATATGTTTGTGGACCAACGGTATATGGCGATGCTCACCTGGGACATGCCCGGCCATCGCTTACGTTTGACCTTCTTTTCAGGTACCTGAAGCACCTTGGGTATAAAGTGAGGTATGTGAGGAACATCACCGATGTTGGGCACCTCGAAAGTGATGCGGATGAAGGAGAAGATAAAGTGCTCAAAAAAGCACGCCTGGAACAACTGGAACCCATGGAGGTGGTTCAATATTACACGAACCGTTTCCGCGAGAACATGAAACGGTTGAACGTCCTCGATCCCAGCATCGAACCGCTGGCATCCGGACACATTATTGAACAACAACAATTTGTTGAACGGATCGTTAATATGGGATTTGGCTATGAGGTGAATGGATCGGTCTATTTTGACGTGGAAAAATACCACAAACAATACCACTATGGGAAATTGTCAGGTCGCATCCTGGAGGATCTGATCAGTAGCACCAGGGAGTTGGAAGGACAGGAAGAAAAGAAAAATCCGTATGATTTTGCCCTCTGGAAAAAAGCCAACCCGGAACACCTGATGCACTGGCCCTCAAAATGGGGTGAGGGATTCCCCGGATGGCACCTAGAATGCTCTACCATGAGCACCAAATACCTTGGTGAACAGTTTGATATCCACGGTGGAGGAATGGACCTGCTGTTTCCTCACCATGAATGTGAAATTGCACAGTCAACCGCTGCCCTTGGAAAAGAGTCGGTTAAGTACTGGATGCATAACAACCTGATCACCCTCAACGGGCAGAAGATGGGTAAATCACTGGGAAACGCCATTAGCCTGTTCGAGTTCTTTTCCGGTAACCACCCCCTTCTTGAAAAAGGATATTCACCCATTAATATCCGCTTTTTTATCCTGCAGGCACATTACCGGAATCCGGTGGACTTTTCAAATGATGCGCTTCAGGCATCCGAAAAAGGACTTCACCGCTTATTTGAAGGGATGGATACCCTGAACAACCTTGTCCCTTCCGAAAATTCAACCATCGATCTGCCCGGGTTTGAGAAAAAATGCTACGACGCACTGAACGATGATCTCAATACACCGGTTTTGATCTCCCACCTGTTCGACGGGTTAAAAATGATCAATTTTATCCGTGCCGGACAGGATTTCATCAGTGAAAAGGACCTCCTGAAAATGACCGAAATCTTTCACACGTTTGTATATGACATTCTGGGACTTAAGCAGGAAGAACAGGAGCAGTATGATGATCAGCTGAGTGAAACAGTGATCCGGGATTTTCTTACCCTCAGACATCAATTAAAAGAAGAAAAAGACTTTAAAACGGCAGACCGCATCCGGAAAGTCCTTATTGATGCCGGTATTGAAATAAAGGACACAAAAGACGGTTTCGAGTGGAAGATCACCAAGCGATAATGGACCCTGGTAAAGCAAATTATACCTATTCATTCTCCCCGTCCCGGAATGTCAGACGTAAAACAAGGGTTGTTCAGATCGGAGATACTCCCCTGGGTGGCGAATTCCCCATTCGAATCCAGACCATGACAAACCGGTCAACATTGGATACCCGGTCCGTAGTGGAACAATGTATCCGCATTGCCCATGCTGGCTCTGATTATATCCGCCTGGCAGCTCAAAACGTGAAAGAGGCTGAAAACCTTGCTGTCATTAAAAAAGAGTTGCAGCATAAAAACATATCCATCCCCCTTATTGCTGATATACATTTTAATCCGAAACTGGCTGAAATTACTGCCAGAATCGTTGAGAAAATAAGGATCAATCCCGGAAATTTTATATCCACTTTCCCACGCACAGACAAACAGAAGTACTCTGAAAACGACTTCCAGCAGGGATACGAAAAGATTGCTGAACGGCTTATTCCGCTGTTAGCAGTATGCCAAGAACATGGAACTGCTGTGCGGATCGGGGTGAACCATGGTTCCCTTTCAAACCGGATCATGGATCGCTTTGGAGATACCCCTGCCGGTATGGTTGAATCGGCACTTGAATTTGTGACAATCTGTGAAAGAGAAAATTTCCACCTGCTTGTCCTTTCCATGAAATCCAGCAATACAAGGGTAATGGCAGAAGCCTATCGTCTGCTTGTGGAAAAACTCGATGCAAACGGATTCAACTATCCCCTCCACCTTGGCGTTACAGAAGCCGGACTTGGAGAAGAGGGCAGAATAAAATCTGCTGTCGGCATCGGTGCACTGTTGAATGATGGTATCGGGGATACGATCCGTGTCTCCCTGACCGAAGACCCGGAATGTGAAATCCCGGTTGCCCGTAAAATCGTCTCTTTCTATTCGGACAGGAGAGAAAATGATCCTGAGCCTTTCGATGACAAAACAGCAGAAATGCCCGTTCACTTTAACAAACGGAATTCAGCAAGCGTGAGAAATGTCGGGGAGGATAACCCACCCGTGGTGATTTCGGATGCCAGCGATCAGCCATTCAGCCCGGATAAAGTCCTGAAACAAGCGGGTCACCGGTTTGACCCCCGTAAGAAGGAATGGACAAAAGGAGATCAGGGAGCGGATCTTATCTACCTTGGCAAACATCTGCCACCTCCGGATTCTCCCGATGTTGCCGGTTATATCCTGAATTACCAGGAATGGGAAAAATTGGCGGATCCTCCGGAAAATCTTTTTCCTCTTTACTCAATCAACGAATACTTCTTCGTGGGAAACAGATCAAAAGATATGCACTTCCTGAAGGTTGACCTGCCCCCGCAAAAGCAGCAACTTATAGAACACATCAATAAAAAACAGCAGGAATCCAGGACAGGTTCCTGGCCCATTCTCATTCTTTCTGCCCAAAACCCGAAGGACCTGAGATCATTCGGTCTTCAAATGATCCAGCAGGAATGTAAATCTCCGGTAATTGTTCACACCGCGTGTTCTGATAGTGATTATGAAACATTCCAGCTGAGAAGCAGTTGTGATCTCGGTGTTTTTTTTATCGATGGATTGGGAGACGGTATCTGGCTAAGCAGTACGGTTGACTTGCCGCGTGAACAGATCATTGCCACCAGTTTCGCAATCCTTCAGGCCTGTCGCACCAGAATCTCCAGCCCGGAATACATATCCTGTCCATCCTGCGGAAGAACCCTGTTCGACCTGCAGAAAGTTACCGCTGAGATCCGGAAGGCAACCTTACACCTGAAGGGAATAAAAATAGGGATAATGGGCTGCATCGTAAACGGACCCGGAGAAATGGCAGATGCCGACTATGGTTATGTGGGGTCCGGTCAGGGTAAGGTGACACTGTTTAAAAACCGGAAAATAGTAAAGAAAGGCATTTCATCGGACAGGGCAGTCGACGAACTGATTGAGCTGATTAAAGATTCGGGAGACTGGATAGATACCTGAAAAGCCCCGATCATAAAGAAATGCAGGAGAGTAATTGCTTTTTGAGATAAATGTGGTAATTTTAAATTACGATAACATGTTGAATTTAACTGGAAACAAAATGGAATGGATCAGAAAGATTTTGGCAATAAGTATATGCCTGTTGTTGCTGATCGCATCAACAGCATGCAGCGATGATGAAACAAATCCCTACAAGGACGAATACGAACCCAATAACAGCATCACCTCTCCAACTGACATTACCCTCAGCACAACCTACAACGCCGCCATATCAAAAGGGGATCGGGATTTCTACCGGTTCTCCATTGATAATGAGGGTGTTCTGGAAAACCTTAAGATTGAACTGGGGAATTTCTCGGAGACTCTTGAACTGGAATCATCTATCTATGACGGACTTGGAAACAAGCTCATCACTTACTGGAATGATCCCAGCTTCGGTTATATCGTCTACTATCCAACTGTCGAAGGGACCTATTATCTTGAAATTGGAGACAGAAACAACCAGGAAAAAGGAGATTATTCGTTGAAAGTTACCGATCTGAATGATAGCGATGCCAACGAACCGAACAACACCTTTGGCACTGCCACCCTCATCGATAGCTATCCTACCGGTACGATTTCTGCAAACATCGTAACCACAGCTTCGGCTGAATATCCCGCCGGGGACTGGGACTATTACCTGGTGGTGGTGAACGCCAACAAGAAAGTGGATTTCACCGTTTCACCTCAGGCAACGGATCTGGCAATGCACTTCAAGATCTATAACGAAAGCCAGGCGGAAATTGACCCGGGACTGGATGGCACGCCGGGGCAGTCATTGAATTTCTATCTCAATAACTCAGGCGGCGAACTGATCACGGTGTATGTCAAATTAGGGGGAACATTGGGCAGCAGCTACGAAAGGGACTACACCATCTCCTTTACCGAAACCGATGCGGATATAAAATAACTCAACGGATTAAAAAATATAGTTTACATTGAACATAAACATATCATAATCATTTAATCCTGAAAACATATTGTCACCTTTCCCATCAAAGATTGCCATGGATATAGTCAGTTTAATATTCGGTGTGGCCTGATACGATATCTGGGGAACATAAACGATGGTATAATTGTCTTTAATCTTCTTCCAGTCACTAACAATAAAAGCGCCCCCAATCGGTGCAATGTTGAGCTTTTCATTGAAAAACTTCTTTTCGTATCGCACAAAGAAATAATCATTCAGGTTTTCTTTTCCTCTTTCCTGAATGAATCCGTGCAGGTATTGAATGTTGAGATAAGAACCGTCCCTGAAGAAGTAATCACTGCCAATAAGAAAACGAATATATAGCTTGTCCACTAAAGTCGTATCTTCAGTTACAGGTTCGGGAGACAAGGGATATAACGCCGATAAATCGTTCGTCATGATAACCTCTTCATCCGGTATAATGGCTGCTGCCTCTCCCCATAATCCAATGCCGGCAATACTTGTAGCAAAATCAGCACAAACAGTATGCGATCGCATAAAAGAAAGCTGGGAATGAATGCTCACACCACCAAGAGTGTCAACAGGAATGAATGTATTTCTCGTACCGACAGGGATTCCATCATAACTCCAGAGATATCCCAAAGAAAAATCAACTCCCTTTATCGATCCTTTAAATTTGAAACCGGCAGTAGAACTTTCTTTTAAATTATACTTTGGCACCAGCAAAGTATCTGAAAATTCTTTTAATGTCATTCCCTGAGGCAGGTCCATTGATGGAGTTAGAGCATCTGCAAAAATTCCTGCCGGCATGTTCGCAGGTTGAAAAAAAGGAATATAAACGCCCTGTATAGAAATATTATTATTGAAATAATAATTCGCATTTATAGCATCAGAGCCCCGATGGCGACCAAAATCCAGCATATCTTCCAGGTCATAGGGATTCAGAATATCGGTTGGATTCAGTCTGTCTGATTTCCCCCAGATAATACGCTGGCGCCCGATTGCTATATCAAGGTTTTTCGAAAGAAATCCATATAATTGTATGTACGCTTCCCGTATCTCCAGGTTGTAGGGATCAACGATTCCTTTATTGTACAAATCAGATGATGTGACAATATTTGGTAAACCAATATTGCGTAACCAGACTTCACTGTAAAATTTTGAATTGCCGGTAATTTTTTTATCCAGTTTTAATGTAAGGCGATTCTCATTCCAGGCCCAATCGTGATTATCGCTGAGCAGGAAGCGTTCATCTGAAGTCAGTTCTCCTGATATTTTCACCGTATTATCCTCGGGAAACTGACCCGCTTCGAAAATATCCTGTGATTTGACTAAACCTGAAGCTGCAAAAAGTATAATCATAAAGACATTTGTTCGCTTCATAACGAATAATTTTTATTGTTTTAATTTCCTGACAGTAAAATCATCATCCGTCAGACCGGTATCATACCTCACATCTGACATTTGCATTTTCGTTATGCGATTTGTTTTAAGGTTGGTCATTTCAATCTCATTGGCATTCCAATAGTTACCGATTTTATTAAAAGTATAGCTTGCTGTTTTTACTTTGTTATTGCCCCTGTCATAATACTCCATGGATTCAGGGTAATAATGGGTTTTATTAATGCGGACAACAATTTTAGAATAATCAGATCGTCCATTAGGCGTTAGTTCGAGTATATATGCATTGTTATCGGTATGTAACAGTTTCGGTGTGTATTTCTCCGAATACGATTTTGATTCCATGTCATCATAGGAGAAATCGGTGCCTGCAAAATTCTGATTTTTTGCGCTTGAGGCAATTCTTCTCTCCTTGCCATATGCCGGTAAATAGAGGTACATGATATCATCAGGTAAGGATAGAACGGCTATTCCTGCCTGCGATGCAGGCGATGTGAAGCGAAACAAACGCTCATCCGTTCCCTTTTGTTGTAACGTTGCTTCACGAAACTCCTGTCTCCCGTTCTTTTCAATCATTACGACTTTCATTCTGCCTGTCATGTCTTCAGGCGAAAACATCACATCGTCCATCTTTCCTAGAATAGCATTTGCATCCTGTGAATAAGCAGATATAAGGCTTACTGCGAAAAGGATTTCGACCAGAATCGTTTTTTGAATTATTGTTTTCATGGCATTATGTTTTAATGAATAAATAATTACGCAATTGCCTTCCGTCTTCTGTTCGCTAAAATCAATATCACGGGCAACAATGTAAGCGCTCCAAAGCCCGAGCCGAACATACTGATTGCGATCAGCAAACCAAAATTTCGTATGGGCAGTAATTGTGCAAACAGCAGTACCAGAAATCCCGCGGCAACGGAAGCTACATTAATAATAACAGCCTTACCCTTGCTCATTATTGTTTCTTCAATTGCTTTTTCCGGATCCCCGTGGTCTTTCAAATAAGCATTAAAACCGGAAATTACGTGTATGGAATAATCGATTCCTATACCCAGGGCAATACTGCCAACCAATACCGTTGCTATATCAAGCGGAATACCGGTAATACCCATAAAACCAAGTAATACCAGGATGGTAGCGATGATGGGAATAGTTGCAAATACGCCTTTTGAAAAGGACCGCATGATAATTGCTACAATGAACAGCACCATGATAATGGCAATAATCAGACTGCTGTACTGGCTTTTAACAAGACTTTCATTCAGCTTAACATATATTGGGGGTATCCCTGTAAACCGTATTTCACAATTTTCGTTCGAATGTTCCTCAATGAATTTGTTCATTCCATTCGTAAAGGCTTCTATCTCTTTATTCCTAATTGAAGCAAATTTTGATTGAATGATCGCTTTATCCAGTTCATCTGACACAAGCTGTGGCATAATATCCTGCCCATCAAGAAGAAACCATAATTGTTCAATTTTAGCCTTATCATCAGGTATTTTTTTACCTTCTCCCATGGCATCATTCATTACTTCGACAAGGTCGGCAACCGACTGGGCAGAAAAAATGTTCGGATCTTCTTTCATAAAATCTTCAGCCCTGATCATCATTTTCAAAAACTCCGGTTCCTGAACATCACCTTCAAATTCAACAAAAACAGGTAATGAACCTCCGAATTTTTTCTGCATCACATCTTCTGATATTCTTATTGGATTATCTTTTTTAAAATACTCTGTTATGTTTACACTTGTCTTTATTAAGAATATACTACCTGTGCTTACCAATAGCAAAATACCCCACACCGATAATATGCGTTTCGGATGTTTGAAAAGAAGATGTATGAGTGGTTGAAGGATAATCCGGGATAAGATTTCTTTCTTCTTTCTTCTTTCAGTATTAACTTTCTTTCTATATACAGATAGTGCTGAAATGAGTGCAGGGACAAAGAATATTGATAATAATAAAGCGATAAATATTCCAATGGCAGTGCAAATTCCGAAGTCCTTAACCATACTGAGGTATGCCCCAAATATAAATGAAACAAAACCAATGGCAGTGGTTACCGATGCCAGGATTATTGGTATCGTCGTATGGACCATAGCCTTAACTAAAGCCTGGTTTCTGTCTATCAGGTTACTGAGACTTATGCTGTTCAAAACATGTATTGTATACGCACTGCCTATGGCGACCAGTACAACCGGCATAAAGTTGGTAATAATTGTAACTTCATAGCCTGAAAATGCCATTATACCAAGTGTCCAGATAACAGTAATAGCGGCAGTAAGCAAAGGTAAAAGCATCCCACTGGAGGACCTGAAACTTACTAACAGGATAAAGGCAATGACTACAAAAACAACAGGTATAAGCCAGATCATATCTGATACGAGTAAACCTGTAATATCATTCAGCATAAAGGGTAATCCTCCAAAATATATCGTCTCGGGCAGGTTCAAGGCTTCGACTTTGGTCTTTATTTTCTCTGCAACGACCTGTTTATCAGCATCGGCAAGTACCGTAAATAAAATAACGGTAGCCGTTCCATCTTCTGATACTACTGCCCCTTTATACATTTCTTTAGAAAAAACATACTCTTTAAGGCTGTCTAATTCTGATTGTACATTGGGTAAATCATACTCATCCACCAGATTCCCGATTTCAATTCCCCATTCAGAGCTTCTGATGTCGAGAATATTAGTAAGGCTTGTAACTGTTGAAATACCACCTGTAATTTTCAGACTGTCTGTAACCTGCTTAATGTGCTGTAATACATCAGTTTGAAAAATATCGTCGGCTTCCAGAACGATCATGCCTATTTCATTCCCGCCAAATTGGGCACCTATATTCTTATACAGAAGGCCTGTTGGGTCATCATCGGGTAAAGTGCTCAGTATATCGGAATTTATTGTTAAATGCTTGATTTGATAACCAAAAAAAAGGGTGAAGCCAATTACACTTACAATGATTACCCATTTTAATTTTATTATTATTTCTGCAAATCTTTCCATATCACCAATAAATTATCTACTGACCATTCTGGTTTTATTGTCAGTACAATTATAAAAAATTATTTGACTTGTTTCGTTTTTTAGTCAATTTATTTAAAAAAATATAACTATTTTTTATATGATCGTAAGCTATTCAATATCATCGATACAAGTTCTTCAATAACGTTTTCAAATTCAGCATATTTATTTTGTAAATACAATGGAAGTTCAATGCTGTTTATCAGCATCAGTGCAACATTAACGTACGATTCAACATTTTTAATATCAAGATACCCTTCCTTTTTTCCCTGGGTTAATATATTGGTCAGCTGTGTATGTTCAAATTCGGTAAAATCCTCCCTGACATCTTTTACGAAATCATATTTCTCAAAGAAATCAGCTTTCAGTGTTTCATGATAATTGACTGCTGTACTCAATAATTTGAAACGGGCAATGAAATATTCTTTAAGCATTGTTAACGGGTCCTTGCTGCTGCGTGTAATTTTGCTCAATTCCATTTTAACATGACCCAGTTCCTGTTTCAACACTTCGTTAAAAAGTTCTTCTTTGCTTTTGAAATAATAATAGAGTACACCTTTTGCTTTATGAATGTGTCTGGCAATTTCCTCCATGGTGGTTTTATGAAAACCATACCTTGAAAAATAGATTGTGGCAGCCCTTACAATCAAATCTTTAACATCAATTTTAGACATGGAATTTGACTTATATCGTTTATAAGTCAAATTTAGTAAATAACCGTTACATGATGGGGTTTTTTCATGTTTTCTATGTGCATTCGCCTCGGGGATTGTTCTGCAGCTTTTGATTTAAGAACACCCATTAACGATATGTGATTTACGATTTAAATTACTTCTAAAATCAACATTTCCTGCCAGCCGGCAGGCTGGGTTAATCAATATTCGATATTCCCTTTGCTCCATGCCATCTGGTTGCGGCTTCTTTTGTGCCCTAATTGTCCAGGATTGAATCATTTCAAGTCCCATCGGGGCGAAAGATAATAGCCAGGGGACGCACCCCGTGAAATAACGTTTTGATTGAACACTGCCTTCCTGGGATTAAATAATGTTTCTCTCTAACAGTTCGTTTTGGAATGTCTCTATTTCACAGGGGAAGCCCCTGGTAAAAATAATCGTAAAAAACCCGGTCCAACTTCAACCTCTCTTCACCGGGAAAACAACTCATAGAGCGGAAGATAACAGGCTTTATGCTTGAAATACGAAAACCGCAACCCCCTTACGAAACGGGCATCGTTACCGAACAACGAATAACGTTTTTTATTTGTTTTATTTCCATAATTATACATTTTTGTACATAAATAGAAATATATGTGGGTTGAATTCCAGGCAAAGGCAAAAAGGTCATAACATGGCAGCAGATCAAATCCTCACACAGGTAACCGATTACTGTAATGAGCAACCGGATCAGGAATACGCAGATGTCTGTAAACGGGTATTTTACGATTTGCTTAAAGAAAATCCGGCTATTTTTAACCGGGGGAAAGCCGGGATCTGGGGAGCTGCTATTGTCTGGGCAGTGGGAAGCATCAATTTTCTGGGTGACAAATCCTTTGAGCCCTATGCCTCGCTGGCCGAGGTTTGTAACTATTTTGATGCAAACACATCATCGGTCGGGCAAAAGGCAGCAAAAATCAGGAAGCTGTTAAATATTGACCATTTTAACCCGGATTACCAAACGACAAATGCTGTGAGCGATTTTCTCAATAGTTTGGTAATGACTCCTGAAGGCTTTATCGCTCCTATTGACATGTTTGAAGATGATTCTGAGGAGGATGAAATCGGAGACCTGGAAGACGATGAGCCAATGGAATACCTGTTGGTATTGAATTCATCAAAAAGAGTGAGCAACGCCACATTATACCAGTTGGAACATCTTGTAAAAACGACAATTTCTAAAGAAAGCCAACCCATAGAGATTGAGAAACAACATGACAAAACTGTTTTGATCACTTTTTTCGGAACAATGGGAGACATTGAAACTATGGATGACAAATTACAATCTTCTGATTTTAAGATCGTCAATATTTACTATGAAGACCCGGAAAATGATGTATAGCTAAACAATACTGTGTAAATGTAAACGGTGAATAACAATGTTGCCTTTTCAGAAAATAAGGATCCGGTTTTTC
>CAYZVJ010000058.1:0-6560 GCA_964481765.1 uncultured Rikenellaceae bacterium
CTTATTTCTCTCAGAACAATAGCTTGCTCCCAGAGATTATTAAATTGACGCCAGACGGACAGGCTTTCATTCATCAGATTCAGTGCTCTCTGGCCTTCACCGGTGAAGAACAAAATATTTCCAAATCCAAAAATAATTCGGGCATATAATTCACAGACACCGTCAGATTTGGCAAACCCTGACGGGTCTTTCTAACCGTTAGTTGATAACGTGGTGAAGATAGCACGAATGACGAACAACGAAAACGTTGGGAATTGCATGAATAGTTGCCTGGTGCATTCCGGACCATGAATAACCTTCCCACTAATCAAGGCTGCTGTATTTCGCTCCCAGCCAGGTATACCGTTGAGTTTTCTTTTTCAACTCGTCAATCTTTATTTCCCACCGTAGCTTCAGCGAAGGTGGAAGCCCTTGCCTCCATCGTCTGCCGAAGCCTTGGCGTAGGCAGAAGCCTTAGCCTGATACTCCAAGGCAAACTTTTAGTTTTAACTTTAAAATCGTTTCACATCAAATGATTTCTGCCTTCATAGGTTTTATCGATATTTTCAATTAACTTGCAAATATTATATCTCCTATGCCATGCTAAAGATCGTCTTCAAGAACCCGGATGGGAAACCCAAACCAGCAATGGCGAATACCTATGCCTCCATCATCTCTTCCAGCATATCCGAAATAAAGTGTCCGGAACATGATAAACCGGCAGAATTTGAATTGAAATTCACACCCCCCGACACCTATTTTATCCATGTCACCGCCTGTTGCGATGAATTCAAGATAACCATTGAGAAGAAAATCGGATTGATGCTGAGTTAACATTACGTAGATTCGATATTTTACCCCATGTAAATCCGTAGTTTATTGTTGAAACACTTGATTCCAATAGTGATATTCAATATCTTTATTTATTGCTAGACCCAAAAATCTCTGATTTCATCAAATATATACATCATGAAACGACTGATTTTTTTTCTGCTCACTGTTCACTACTCACTGCTCACTCTCTTTTCTCAGGCACCACAGGGTTTCAATTACCAGGCAGTAGCCCGGGATGCGGATGGATCACTGCTTGCTACACAAACGATAGATGTAAAGATTGGGATCCATGCCGGGAGCGGGAGTGGCACCCTGGTATGGGAAGAGACCCATACGGTAACGACCAACGAGTTCGGACTCTTTACCCTGAAGATCGGGGATCCGGAAGCTACAGCAGGTTCGGGTTCGGCAGCGACCTTCAGTGATGTCGACTGGAGTACAGGGACACACTACCTGGAGGTAGCCATAAAAGTGGATGCCTCCTTTATCCCGATGGGTACGTCAGAGATGTTATCCGTTCCCTTTGCCCTGTTTGCAGAAGAGGGAAATGAGGGTCCACAGGGTATCCAGGGACCGATCGGTCCAAAAGGGATCGATTGCTGGGACCTGAATGAAAACGGGATCAATGACCCGGAAGAGGATGTGAATGATGACGGATTTTGGAATGCCGAAGATTGTAAAGGACCGGAAGGTGAACCGGCAAGCGATGACCAGGACCTGCACCTGTCGGGAAATATCCTGACCATCGACAATGGAGCGAATAACATTGATCTTTCAGGATACATGGATAACACAAACTACTGGCTGGAGAATGGAGACACCATCTACTACCTGGTCGGCAATGTCGGAATTGGAACTACATCACCGCAAGGAAAACTTGAAGTACAGGGTGACGGTCTTGAAGTGCCCGATGAACCACTGTTTGAGGTGAAACGACAGGATGGACAGACGGTCTTTGCTGTGTATCCCGAAGGAGTAAGAATCTATGTCGAGGAATCGGCTACCAAGGGAACCAAGGGGGGATTTGCTGTGGGTGGATTCAGTCCTCTGACAAAAGGAATAACCAATGAATACCTTCGCGTTACACCCGACAGTGTGAGGGTCTATATCAACGATGAACTGGTCAAAGGAACAAAAGGGGGATTTGCCATCGGAGGGTACAGTCCGGTAAAAGGTACCGGAACAGAATATTTCCGGGTGACCGACGATAGTACCCGGGTGTTTGTCAGGGATTCCACCGCAGGATTCAGTATCGCCAACATTGAAAGCGGTATAGCACAAAACCTGATGGACCTGACCGTTCAGAATTATTTCATCGGTCATGAAAGCGGTAAATCAAACTCCACCGGAAACTACAACTCGTTTATCGGTTACCAGAGCGGATTACAAAATACCACAGGGAAAAACAATATCTTCCTGGGTTATCAGAGCGGATACGACAATACAACCGGAATATACAATACATTCATCGGGTACAGATCGGGGTATCAAAACCTGGGCGGTCCTGATCCGGATGTTGACCGGCTCGGCAGCTTCAATACATTCACAGGATGCAAAGCAGGTTATTCAAATACCAATGGGTTTTTTAACTGTTTCTTTGGTAATATAAGTGGCTATTTTAACACGACCGGTAGCAGAAATACTTTCTACGGAAACAACAGCGGGATGCGCAATACTATCGGCGAACGAAATACTTTTGTCGGAAATGCCAGTGCATCTTTTAACCTGACAGGAAATGACAATACGTTTATCGGTGCCTACAGTGGCTTTTATAATACAACCGGGAGCAATAACGTATTTATCGGCGGATATGCCGGCCTGGGCAGCACAGACATAACGGGCCATGGAAATACCTACCTCGGATTCGATAGTGGAAGCAAAATCAGCAGTGGGCAGAGAAATACAGCGACAGGCTTTCAGAGCGGATTCAATAACCAGGCCGGTAATTACAACGTATTCCTTGGAAACCGTGCCGGGTATAACGAGACCGGTTCGAGCAAATTATACATCGCCAACGGTGCAGTCAATGACAGCCTCCTGATATACGGTGAATTTGACAATAAGATCCTGAACCTGAATGCCAGTGTGGGAATTGGTACTGCTTCCCCCGGCAGGCAGCTTGAAATTTCCAATACCGGGGATGCCTGGCTCAGGATTGCTGCCGATAGTGATAATGACGGAGGTGAAACAGGAAATGCCTATCTTCAGTTCACCACCGATAATCAAGCCGAAGATTTTGATGGATTGATCTATCTCGAAAACCTTCTGGGCGATACAAAGCTTCACTTTGATGTTGAGGATAACCTGACCATGACTCTATATAATAGTCGGGTAGGTATCGGGACCACAGCTCCTGTAACTTCGTTATGCAACAATGCAACACTGGCTTCTGACGGTGCGAAGAGCAGTTCGGTTTACGGGGTTAACTGGAGAATCAGTGATGGGGGTTATGCTGTTGGTATAGAAAACAGTGCTACCGGTGGCAGTGGATTACTGGTCGATGCAGGAAATCATAGTGGAACAGGTTCAACGGTTGCCCATTTTGTTTCAGATGATAACTCCCTGCTCTATATCCGTGAAGATGGAAATGTTGGGATTGGAACAACAACACCGGGATTTACTCTGGAGGTAATAGGAACGGCTGCCAAGACCGGAGGTGGATCCTGGAGTGTCAGTTCAGACCGCCGGTTAAAAGATATTCATAACGATTATCACAAAGGTCTGGCAGAAATACTCCAGTTAAAACCTGTAACTTTTAATTACAAAGCTGGCAACCCGAGAAATCTGCCCTCCTCTGAGGAGTATATTGGTTTTGTCGCCCAGGATGTGAAAGATATTTTCCCGGAAGCAGTAAATGAAGGAGAAGACGGATACCTTGACTTTAACATGCATGCTGTCAATGTCGCACTGGTGAATGCCGTAAAGGAGCAGCAGAAGATGATCGAAAGCCAGCAGCAGGAGATCGATGAGATGAAGAAGATGATTGAGAAGTTATTGGAAATCAGTGACAAACTGTAATATCAGGTGCTGGGTAAGAGATGAGAGATGAGGTGTGAGAAGTGAGAAATTGTGGATTGCGAACTGAGCGTAGCGGTCTCATGAGGCATGCTGAAAGCATGGCGAGTAATTGCGAATTTAAAAGAAGTATATAAGTTATGCCATTGATTTATTAGCTCCAATGTACTCAATAACCTAGTAACCAATAACCTAATAACTTCCTTACACAGGTGTCCGGTGCTTATTGAAATTGAATTAAGCTTAGATTTTATCAGGTTTGTATTGAGGAACCTGGTTTTTTTATTAATTTCCACGTAAAATACATGTTACATACCATTAATTGATAAATAATGAAAAAAGGAGTTATCATGTACAAACCGGTATTGTTAAGCCTGGTGATCCTGTTCGCCACAGAAACAACTTTTTCCTGTATATCAACACCCGTGGAAGAGACCCTGCGGGGGAAAAAAGTGTTGATGGTGTGGGGTGGATGGGACGGCCATGAACCGAAACAGTGTGTCGATATCTTCCAGCCCTGGCTTGAGGAGATGGGGGCTGAAGTGACCGTATCCAATACCCTGGATGCTTACCTTGATAAGGAGTTGATGGATGGGGTGGATCTGATCATTCAGGTCTATACCATGGGCACCATTACCGGTGAACAGGAAAGGGCGTTGCTGAATGCGGTAAAAGGAGGGATTGGACTGGCAGGATGGCATGGTGGACTGGGGGATTCTTTTCGCCAGAATACCGAGTACCAGTTTATGGTCGGTGGTCAATGGGTTGCACATCCGGGAGGGGTAATTGATTACAGGGTAAATATTACCAATCATGACGATCCGGTTACCAGGGATCTTCCCGATTTTGATATGCACTCCGAGCAGTACTATATGCACGTGGATCCTAACGTGAAAGTACTGGCAACCACCACTTTCAGTAATAAACATGCTTCCTGGATCGAGGGATGCGTGATGCCGGTTGTATGGAAAAAGATGTACGGTAAGGGCCGGGTCTTCTATTCATCACTCGGGCATGTCTCCAGCGATTTTTCTGTACCGGAAGCCCTCGAGATCATGAAACGAGGGATCACCTGGGCCTGCCAGAGCAAATATGCTCCCGCAGAAGAGTGAATCGAACCGATCTACCCAAACAGGTAAACTGTTTAAATGAAGTTGCCTTGATGGTAATGAACTTGTAATCAAATATCTTTTCTGAAGATTAAAAAAAATAACCCTGAAGTTATATAAACTCCAGGGTTCTTTTATATAGACCTTCTAAACAGAAGGATCAGAGCACCTTGCTGGCCAGATTAAAATAGGGAGGCATCAGGTTATTATCGATAATCCCATCTTTTTTCAACTCCAGAATGTACTTCAACCCTGCAGAGTAGGATATGGATAGCCTCTTAATGATCTGACCCAATGAACAAAGATCATTCTCCTGCAGTATTTTAATAATTTCCTGCTTGGTAGGATTATTGATCTCGTCCAGTCTTATTTGTTTCTTTTCTTCCATAAAAACATCCTCCTTTTCTAATAAAAATTTTTGATCAAATTTGCAAGCCGGAGAAATGTTCACATTCCGACTTGCAAATTTTGCTCATTTCAACACTAACCCCTCACTCCAATGATGCATAATTCAACCAAAAGGTTGCTCCTTTAAATAAAAATATTGTTACTATTTTCATAAAATTGGTATATCATTGACGAATTCATTGTTTTTAAGACGTCAGTTTCGGTGTGACCGATAATCCTGAATCAATCCCTCGGTAAGCCAGTTTGCCAGTGCCTGCCGGTTGTTTTCTTTTAAAAACCTCACCTGGTCCCGGTAATTTCTTATGTTTCCCAACTCAATGAAGGTAGTAACGGGTGTCGTCTTTTTTAACATGTATAAGTTCCTTGTTCCGACGGTTCCGGTATATCCCCTGGATGGCTGATGGATCTGATATTTCTTTTTCAGTGTTTGCTGAAGGGTTATCGAGAGTTGTTTTCCGGCTATGCTATTTGGATGGTGGTAAAAATAGACATCGATATTGCTGCTTTTGGATTGCGAATCGAGATGAATAACGATTACCCGCTGGTATGATCTTGATCTGTTTTTTCGATATAGCTGGTTTATGGCGGATGCTCTCTGTCTCAATCTTGTCGTCTGTTTTGCCGGAATCTTATGATTCGGGTAACAGGTCTCATCCCGATCCGGCTTCAGGTATTCTTCATTTCGTATACCGTCATTGTTATCCCGGGTGATCATGTACACAAGTGCTCCGTGTTCAATTAATCTCCTGGCGAGCCGTAGCGTAATATCATACGCATATTCATCTTCACAAACCGTTCGGCTCCCAATCTTCACATTGGCTCCCCAATCCGGCCCTCCGTGCCCGCTAACAAGATAAAAAACCGCACCTGCCAGCTGATTATCTTTCCGCTCCACCAGTTCATACTCTTTCCCGAAGATAGGATACCGGCCTACTTCACTCACCACCGGTATCTTATAATTCTTCCCTTCTATAAGGGTATTGTTTTTGCCCAGTGATGTGGCATTGAGATCAACAAACTCATCAAAGTATTTTGCAGGCGCAAGATTATTCCGGGCTAACAGGGAATAAATCCCTTCTCCCTTTTGGGCTTTCACCAAAGTATAACTATCCTGAGCTCCTAAAGAGAAAGTGCTACAGGCAAAAAAAATGATCCCTAACAATCCGTTTAACAGCTGTTTTTTCTCCTCCATGTTATCTTTTTCCTTCCCGTCCG
>CAYZVJ010000058.1:6660-19410 GCA_964481765.1 uncultured Rikenellaceae bacterium
AATCCGTTTAACAGCTGTTTTTTCTCCTCCATGTTATCTTTTTCCTTCCCGTCCGCGGATTTCCAAACATCCCATCGTAAAATTATGAAAATTCATTATGCCATTTTCGAGCTAAATAAAAAGTAATCAACAGGATAATTAACAAATTGAATGCCTCAAATGCCTTAAATGGCAGGAATTCCTCAAATTTTTCTGAAAAAAAGAAGCAAGTAGTAAAGAATAAGGATTTCTTTTATTGGATATATATAATCAGAATAGGATGTCCAGTAAGGACAAAGTGTTTGTTTTACCCCATTTACAAACTTGAGGCATTTGCTAATTTAAGACATTTGAGGCATTAATTATACAAACTTCTCCCTGGCCTGGAGGTTATAGAGGCCATACAGGTTGGCAAGGATCATTCCTGTCAGAAGGTAAAGGCGGTTTTTCATGGAAACTTCAGCCCATATGACCTGATTCATATCCCCGGGCAGGTCGAAGGGATTGAGAAAAATATTCCATGCACTATCTTCGAGAGGCTCAGCAGCTATGAGAAATCCAACTCCGATCACGACCATGACTACCGCAGTACCATTTCCATTCTTTATCAATGTTGAAAGCATAAAGGCAAGGCTTCCGATAAAGAATATCGGAAACATGAGCTGGAATGACATTTCGAAAACCGGGATCCTGACCAGTGCAAATGAGCTGAGTAATCCCAGTGCAAGCAACAGCAAAAAGACGATGAGATAGATCAATGCCAGGCGCACCAGCCATACTTTGTACCGGTAATTTGGAATACCAAAAATAATTTCAAGCATTCTGGAATCTTCATCATTCTGTATGCCGAAGGCTGTGGGATAGAAGATCAGCAATATTCCCGGGAACAGCAATAAATAATAGACCCCCTCAATGGTAGCACCGGTTCCGGAAAAGAGGTCAATAACTGTAACCAGAACAAAAAATGCGAATGCGGCGAGTAGAAAATAGAGGAATTTATTGGCAAAAACGATCTTCAGGTTATACCGGATCATTTTTACCAGCAGGATGATACCATTTGCTACTTTTTTACTCCAATTCATCGATATCGTATTTAGCCTTTATTGTTCCCTTTCAGAAGGTAAAGGTATGAATCCTCCAGCAGGGCTTTCACCGGTTTCGCTTCCGGCACCGGTGCTTTCTCGGCGACACATCTGACCCTGATCTGATCGCCATCCTGCATGTGATGAACGATCAGCAGTTCTTGCTGCAACTGGTGAAATGCTTCTGCTGAAACCTGGAATTGCCAGACGTGTCCTTCTGCAATCTTTGCCATTTTTGATGGTTCACCAAGGTATTTCAGCTTCCCGTGGTCCAGCACGGCGACCATATTGCATGAACTGGCAATATCTTCAATGATATGGGTTGAAAAGACGACTACCCTTTCCCGGCTAAGCTCCACCAGCAGGTTTCGGAACCGGATCCTTTCCCTCGGATCCAATCCGGCAGTCGGTTCATCCACCACCAGTATTCGTGGCAGGTGCAACAGGATCTGTGCGATACCGATTCGCTGTTTCATACCGCCGGAATAAGAGGAGATCTTTTCATGCTTGTGCCCTTCCATATGGACTGACGAGAGAACATGATTCACCATTTCTTCTCTTTTCTCTTTGTCAATGAGGTTTTTAAGCATTGCCTGGTAGTTCAAAAATTCGTATGCCGTCATGTTTTCATACATGCCGAATTCCTGTGGCAGGTATCCAATCAGTCCCTGCAGTTCTTCTCTCTTTTCCAGGGTATCAAATCCATTGATAGTCACTTTGCCATAGCTTTGTTCCAGGATCCCACAAATAATTCTCATGAGGGTTGTTTTCCCGGCACCATTCGGTCCAAGCAATCCGAACATTCCCTTTCCAATTTCAAGGGTTACTCCTCCGAGAGCACGAAAAGGCTTCCTCCTCCGCCCAATCAGTGGTATGGCAACCACCACCCTGTACAGACTGGTTCTGAACCGTTTGAATTTACCGGTCAATCTGTAAATATTGATTTCTTCCCGGTGGATCTTATCGGAAATGGCATAAATGCCCAGCACCAGGTACCAGAAGATTGCGATAAAAACAACCAGGATGAGGTTATCCCACCGTAATTGGAAAAGAACCAGGTTCAGCATCGGAAAGCCCCAGTAAATCAGCTTTAAAAAAACATTCTGAATTCGTTTAATGAATGCTTTTTTCTTCTCCTTCAAGTGTCCCTGTAAAAAGATGCTTACCGGTTTCCAAACCGGGAAGAAGAAAAGGAAGATAATATGAGGCATTACAAAAAACCAGAATTTGCTCTTCAGGTAAAAATAGGTGAAATAGAGAAGGAAGCCTAAGAGGGGCAACTGCCAGATCAGATCTTCAAATAACCGTCTTCGGGTCATTGGTTCTTCTCCATCTGTGGCTGTTCTTTTTCGCTGTGCAGCCTTCCATTCCCTGATAAATCGGCTATCCCTGTCATACACTTTAACCAGGCTTCGGATTTTTATCAATATCGGATCTCTCTCTTCTATAAGTTTTGATTTTGCCTGTCGGAGGCTTGTTTTTACAAAATAGGTTAGTCCCGGTATCAATATGATGATCAAAAACAGGCAAAGAAGCTTCATAACAAACCGGTCAATCCGAAGGAAAATGAGCGCGACAAACAGTGCAAATACAACAAGTTGTATTGTTTTCTCTTTCCAATCCAGGTTATTCAGCCAGGTCAGGGCATTGGAGAGTCCGGTATTAAACGTTGGAATAAACAGCAGTGTAAGCAGGGTACTCAGCGATAATCCTCCGATCACCGTTATGGCAAACGGAGCTCCGATGGATGTTACGTATTCTGCCTTCCCCATGGCAAGGGGAAGCATAGCTACAATGGTGGTGACTGCAGTAATCAAGATGGGTCTGATGCGTGCCAGCCCTGCCATCATGAGGGCTCTGGACCGGTTAAATCCCTGCTGCCGGAGGATCCTGGAATAATCGATCAGTATAATACCGTTATTCACCACCACCCCCAGCAGGATCAGAAATCCCGTGAGTGTATTTGCATTAAAGAGGGAGTTCCCTGTCAGGATCAGGGCAATGAGGGATCCGATGGCAGCAAGGGGAATAGAGAACATTAAGACCACGGGAGTTGATAAGGATTCAAATACGGCTGCCATTATCATGTAAATCAATATGATTGCCGCGAGAATCAGGAAATAGAAATCCTTCAATTCATTCTCCTCGTGAAACACCTCAATCGCCACTCCTGCAGGAATAGGCATAGCAGCAACCATCTGGTCGATTTCGAGTCTTGCAGCAGTAAGAAGCGATTTTGAGTTCAGCACTTCCGGAATCAACTGGTAACGGACCTCAATCTGTTTTTCCTGGTTCACCCGGTTTATTTCACTGTTACCCGTTGCATAGATTATATCCCCCAGGTTTTCCAGCTCATAGCTGCTGCCGCTTGCCCCCTGTATTGAAAGTTGCTTCAGGTCATCCATGGTCATGGGTTGTGTCTCCTCCTCAGCCCTGTTTTTAATGATGATATCGTATTCCTCAGTCCCTTGTTTGAAAGTAATACCGGATGAAAATTCGCTCTGGAAAGAATTTAGTTCATTTGCGATTGAAGCCAGGGATATACCATATTGACTCAGGATATGCTGGTCGAAGGTGATATGGATCTCCGGCCGGTTATCGGCAATGCTCATGGATGCGGAGTTTATTGAAGAGAGACTTTCCAGGAAGTACCTGACATCTTCGGCGACATTCCGCATGCGTTCAAAATCCTGTCCCTTGATCAACACCTTTTCCTCCTCTGTGCCGATGCCAAGCAACCGTTCGAATCCGCCACCCGGATCTCCACCCGTCATACCCCCACCGCCATACCCTGAAGAGGGTCTGTCTAATGATATTTCAGCAGCCCGGATATCACTAACCCGGTCCTGTATCTCCCGTTTTATCTGAGCCAAAGTCCGTTCACCGATTTTCTCATAATCTTCCTGCAAATTGATGGTCACAACGGCCTCCTCCTCATACACCTTACTGATAACATCACCTTTCTCTTCCAGGGTCTCGATGTTTTCTTCAATCTGCTCCACGATATGGTTGGTTGTTTCCAGGGTAGCACCACCCGGCATGGTTACATAGAGGTTAAATTCCGGTGTATCCACTTCCTGCATGGAACTGATGCTTATTGCCAGGCTAATAAAAACCGCAATGAAAAAGAGGAAAACAGCTCCGATGATCGTTCTTGCAGGAAAACGCATACAGGCTTTAAGCAAAACAATATAGATCCTTACCAGCCGGTTATCTGACGATAAGGTCTGGAACCTCAACTTCCCTTTCTGCAATCTTTTTTTAAGGAAGAAGTGGGATGTCATCGGAATAAGCAGAAGGGCTACCAGAAGGGAGACGCCCAACGTTGAGATGATCGAGACACCCACGTGTTTCCCCAGCAGGCTTACAAGAAAGTTCGATGCAAAAAGGAAGGGCAGAAAAACCGCCATCGTGGTAAGGGTTCCAGCAAAAACCGAACGCCATACTTCCTTTGTCCCCTGTAGCACTATTTTGTCAACATCTTTTTTCCTGGTTGCGATACGGTATATATTTTCCAGCACAACTACACTGTTATCCAATAGCATACCAATGGCAAGGGCCATTCCCACCAGGGTTAAGCTGTTTATTGAAATGTTAAAAGCATAAAAGAAGTTAAATGCCGTAAATACAGATATGGGAATGGCAAGGGCAACGGTAACCACCAACCGGAGGTTTTTAAGGAAGATCCAGAGTAAACAGATGGCCAGCAATCCTCCAATGAGAGCAAGCCGGATGATGAGGTTGATATTCTCCTCCATGGTCTCTGCCATATTATTCTGGATAACAATTTCAATATCTTTTGAGCGCAGATCATGGTTGAGTTTTTCAATAACCTCACTGGTTCTGTGGGAAAGATCGATCATATTCACCTGCAGGTCCCTGACGAGCTGGATGGTAACGGCTTCTTTTCCGTTGACCCGGCTATAGGAAGATTCTTCTTTAACACCAAAGAAGATCTCAGCAACGTCTTTTAGCAAGATGGGGCCCCTGCCATCCACTACGAGGTTTTGAATATCATCTATCTCAAGATACTCTGCTGTAACATTCACGAAATACCGGCGGTTATTCTCGACCACATCCCCTACAAAGGTTTTGGTTTTGGTGCTCTGAGAAAGCAGATTCCTAACCCGTGACGGAGAGATTCCATGGGCTCTGCATGCCTCTTCATCCAGGATAATCTCGATCGATTTTTCTCTCCCGCCAAACACCTCTACATTGGCAATTCCATCAACATTCTCCAGTTCTGGTTTGATTTCCTGGTCTACCACGTTCCTAACCCGGTCTGTACCTCCACTGCCCCGGACCTGTAATCCCATGAATTGATTGGATAGCTGTTCTATATCAATCTTTACCACCTGGACATAAAATCCTTCCGGGAGGGTTGGCTTTATGGCTTCAACCCGTTCCTGCAATTTCAGGTATGCATATTTGATGTTTGTTTTTTGGGAAAATGAGATGTAGATGACTCCCCTTCTCGAACTGGCGGTGGATTCAATCTCTTCTATTCCTTCCAGGGACCCGATCACCCCTTCCAGGGGGATCACTGCTGCATTTTCCATGTACTTCGGGTCAACCTCGAGCGGGCTTGCCACGTTCACTATCAACATAGGGAGTTCTGCATTGGGGATCAATTCAACCGGGAGGTGTTTATAGGATATATAACCCAGTAAGGTTAATCCAATGAACAACATACTGATCAGCGTTTTCCTATGTATGATGAATTTCATCCGTTCTTATTCATCCGTCAATTATCTTTGCGGCTTTCCCCGAAGGGATCCCTTTGGGAGCGTGACAGTATATCTTTCAACTGATCCAAAACATAATAGACACAAGGAATAACCACCAGTGTCAACAGGGTAGACGTTACCAGTCCCCCGATCACGGCGAGGGCCATGGGAGACCGCAGTGATGCACTCTCGCCGAATCCGAAGGTAAGGGGCAACAGAGCAAGAATGGTAGTTATGCTTGTCATTACAATGGGCCGGATACGAACCCGTCCTCCTTCAATGATTGCCTCTTTCCGGGACATCCCCTCCCGGATCCGTTGATTGACAACATCTACCAGGATAATGGAATCATTCACTGCAATGCCTGCCAGCATGATGATCCCGATATAGGCCATGATGTTAAACGATAGTCCAAGGATAAAAAAGATCAGGACTGCACCGACACCTGCCAGGGGAATGGTAAGCAGGATGGTGAAGGGATGGACCAGTGATTCAAACTGGGAAGCAAGTACCATATAGACAAGGATGATGGATAGCAGCAGTGCGAATGTCAGGCTACTCATCGATTCCTTCCGTTTTAGCTCTTCACCAACCAGTTGGATCCTGTAATCGGGAGGCAGTTCGATTTGTGATATATTTTCTTCCAGCTGGTGTATCAGATGATCGAAGGCAATATCTTCCCTATACTGAGCCATGATTTTACCAATGCGTGTCTGGTTCCTCCGATGTATCTCTTTGGGAGCAACCGTAGTTTTGATCGTTGCCAGATCTGAGAGATGAAAGGTTTGAGTACCACTTTTGATCAATGTATTGTGTAACTGGGAAAGGCTGATATCGGGCAGTTTGATGGTTATATCCTTCATTTCCCCCTCATCCTCAAGTTCTCCGGCTTTTTTCCCCATCAATTGGTCCGTCAATTGATTGCTGATGCTATTGACATCCACATTGTACATTCCTGCCCTGAGTCTATCGATGACAACTTCAATTTCCGGGAATCCTTCTTCGATAGAGGTTTTTACGTTATACAACTGGTCCATATTCACAACCACTTCCAACACCTCTTCCGTGAGTTGTTCGATCTGCCGGAAATCCTCTCCCTGTATTTCTATTTCAATTGGGGCATCACTGGTTCCCAGGATCTCCTGCAAGGCTGTCTCATCCTTGAGGAATCGAACTTCCATGTCGGGGATATCATTCAGGACCATCCCCAATGAGGATATGATGGTATTGCTGGAAAGCTCTCTCTCTTTGTTCAGGATAATTTTTATTGAAGCTGTATTTTCGTCCTCAAAAATGGCCTGTTCACCTGATCCTGTTTCGGGTGAGGCGCCTATTTGACTATAGATTACATCCAGGTCATCTCCCAGGACATCCATGATCATCTGCTCGACGGTCTTAACGGTGGTGGCTGTTCGATCCAATTGGGTTCCTTCCGGCAATTCCAGTTCCAGAGAAAATTCCCTTATATCCGTGCTGGGCATGAATTCACTGCCAACCAGTGGGATGAGCAGGATTGAGGCAGCAACGAGCAGGGTAGCTATCGGTATAATGATCCATCGGCGATCGATGATCTTGCTCAACACGGCAGGATACCATTTGAACTGCACCGATCCCTTAACGGCCAATGCAGGAGGTTTTTTAACAAACCGGTGAACCAGAACAGGAATGACCAGAATGGCAACAAACAGGGAAGAGATCAGGGAGAAGGCAACGGTCCACGCCTGGTCTTTAAACAGTTCACCGGATGCTCCATGCAGGTATACGATGGGTAAAAAGACAACAATAGTGGTTATGGTTGAGGCAGTAATAGCACCTCCGACTTCTGCTGTTCCTTTGATTGCTGCATCCTTGACAGACATTCCGGATTCAAGGTTCCGAAAGATGTTTTCCATAACCACGATGGCATTGTCTACCAGCATTCCGGCACCCAGTGCCAGTCCACCCAGTGTCATGATATTTATGGTAAGGCCATTGAAATACATCAGGTTAAACGTGGCAATAATGGAAACCGGAATGGCAACACTGATGATAAATGTTGTTCCGATACGGCGAAGAAAGAGATACAGGATGATGATGGCCAGCAGAATCCCGATCAATCCGGTTTGTTCGACTTCATTAATGGCGGACGTGATAAAGTTCCCCTGGTCACGGATGACAATAAATTCATATCCCGGAAGCGCTTTTTGAATATCCTTAAACGCCTCTTTGAGATCTTTTACGGCTTTCACGGTATTGAATTTTGTCTCTTTATAGATTGACAATCCGATGCACCGCTCCTGGTTTATCCGTACAATATTCACCGGGTCTTTATTCTGGTATTTGATGGTAGCCACATCCTTCAGAAAAATCGGTACGTTATCGATATTCACCTCCGTCTCTTGCTGATTTGTCAGGTTTGATTGATCGATTCCCGGAGTTCCGGGTGATTTGTACCCAACGATGATGTTTCCAATATCGTCCAGATCCTCAAGCAAGCTAACGCCTTTAATGATATATTGCCGTCCCATTTCGACTATGGATCCACCGGACACATTTCGGTTAAAGCTCTGTATCCTGGTGGTGATTTCACTGGTGGTCAGGTTATGGGCTTCGAGAAGGTAATTGTTCGTTTCAATCAATACTTCACTCTCCTCCTGTCCCGATAATTTCACTTCCGCTATTCCTTCCAACCGGATCAGCTCATTCCTCAGATAATTCTCTGCCGATTTCCGAAGTTCATTCATATCCCTGATGGAGCTGTGAGTAATCCCAACAATCATCACCGGTACGGCATTCGGATCGTGCTGAGTAATGTTAAACTCTTCTATTTCAGCATTCTGACCAAAGCCTGTTAAGGTTTTCTGAAGGTCAAGAAAGGCTTCATCCATGTCTGTATTCCAGGAATATTCAACGGTAATCTGAGCTGATCCAACCCGGCATATTGACGAGACCTGAATGGCTCCTTTCTGTCGGATAGAGAGCGATTCAATATTTTCCACATATTGTTTTTCGATCTCCTCCGGTGGTTTTTCACCGGCTTTTATTTCAACGAATATTCTCGGGTTATTCAGATCAGGAAACAGGTCTATTCCCAGTTTGCCAAACGATATGATGCCAAGCAGAATAACTGCCAGAACGATCATAAAAATGGTTATGGGATAATTGACGGAAAATTCAGTTATTTTTTTCACCAGTTGATCTTTTAACGTAACCTATCATCTTTCCTCAGGCATCACCGGATAATTCTCACCTTTGACTGGTTTCTGAGGGTTTCAAATCCACTGACCACCAGCCTCTCATTCAGTTTAAGTCCTCCAATCACTTCAACGTGTGTCGGATTTTCAAGGCCGGTTACCAGGATTCGTTCTTCTGCTGCTCCCTTATCGACAACGAAAACGGTTTTACCGCGCTGTTTAACGAGGATAATATCTTTCGGGATTACAATGGTACTATCTTTACTTGCCACCACTATTTCAGCCCGAACGAACATACCCGGTCGAAGCAAAAGGTTTGGATTTGCGATCATGACCGATCCCTTAAATGTTCTTGTTTCAGAATTAATAGCCGGAGACAATTGGGTAATGTTTCCCGACAGGGTATCCTCCGGCAGGGAATAATTCATAATCCGGACCGGTTGATTAACCTTCACTTTCCCCAGTTCCTTTTCCGGCATTTGAATCTCCAGGTAAAGCTGGCTGTAATCCATGAGCTTCACCATGGGAAGTGACGCTTCAATCCGTGTCCCTTCCGTATAATACGGCAGGTCGACAATGACTCCTTTGAACGGTGCTTTGATGTTCATTTTTTCCAGTTGCAGGAGGGCATTCTCATAGGCATATTTCGCATTGATAAAGCTGATCTCTGCATTCTTCAACTCCCGCAGTGTTACTCCCCCTTTATCATACAACGATTGCTGTTTATTGAATTCCCGTTCAGAAATATCCAGATTGAGCTTTTGCGATTCAATTTTTATCTCATTCTCAAAGGCTGGATCTTCCAATCGAATGATGATCTGGCCTTGTTTTATGATATCCCCCAGTGCAAATTTCCGGCCGGTAACGGGATTAATCATTACCCGGTAATAGCCCGGAATCTGGGATTTAAGTAACACTTCCTTGGTTGGAAGAACAGTACCCGTTGAAGAAACGTATTGCTCAATCGATCTGGCTTTGACTTCCTCCACTGTAACGGGTACGGAAATCTCCGTATCCAGCTCATCTTCCCTGTTGTGGCAGGAGGATAGCAGGGTGGTGATTACTGTGACGACAACAATCGAATTTTTCAAATTGAATGGATTTGTACTCATTATCTTCAATGTATTATGTTTCGGTTTTAGATGGTTCCTCATATTTGATTTTCAACTGCTCAACCTGACCGGGTGAACTCTTCCGGGACGATGGATTTGTTTTCGATAAAATCCCATAATGATTGTATCTTCAGATTCAGCAGTTCAATTTTATAATTGATCAATGCTCTTGAATAGGCAATTTTCTTTTCTGAGAGTTGATTTTGAAACAGGCTGAGATCCATGCTGGTAAGATCTCCGTTTCGGTACCGTTCCAGGTTAATCTCGTAGGTGAGTTCAGCATTTTTCTGGTTTTGATCCGCTATTGCAATTTGTGTCAGCAGGTTTTGCAAATTACGGTAAATGGTTCTTATGTTGATGATAATGTTGTTGTTTTCGTCTTCCAGGTAGAGTTCCTGAGATTGCATGGCTGCTTCCGCTGCTTTAAGCCGGGCTTTTTTCTCACCCCAGTCCCAGATGGGAATCTCGAACGACACACTTACCTGCTGGTTATCGGTGGGTGAGGAATAGATGTTCTGCACCTTTTCATCATCTCCGAAGAGACCGACAGCAATGGATACATTCCCTTTGAACTCATTCATCGCGGCTGTTCGGATCATTTCAAACTGTGAATTTTCAATGCTGATCTCCCGTTGCCGGAGTTCCATCCTGTTTTTCAGTGCATGATCTATTGCTTTTTCCATTTCAACGGTCACTTCAGGAATGGATACATCCGCCAGTACGGCTATTTCTTCGTAAAGAGAGAGACCGATGAGCTGTTTGAATGCATCCTTTGCGTTCTCCAGAGCAACCCGCTGGTTCTGGAGGTTTGATTGACTGGTCATCAGGTTCAGTTCAGCCTGATACAGCTCTTCCATGGCTGACAACCCGCCGTCCACCTTGTTTTTTATGATTTCATAACTGGTTTGCTGGTTCTTGTATTCCTCTTCAACAATCTGAAGTCCCATTTGATAATCAAAGACATTATAGAAACTCTGGGTAACATTTTTTTCAATCGCCAGTTTTTGAATGGCATAACTCAGAGCCGCATTCTCATAATCCAGCTCCAGTTCTTCAAGCTGCATTTTAGACCGGTTGTAGGTAAAGAGTGGCTGATCGAACCGGATGTAGAGGTTGTTGCTGAATGCCTGGTTGGTTTCATCACTGAATTCACTGTAGGAGTTCTGGAAAGAGAACTGGTCTGAAATTGTCAGGACACCATCAGTGAACTTAATGGGTTGCGAGATGGTAAAAGCACCGGATGACCGAAATGTTTCGCTGGTGTTCCAGGTGGAATAGAATTCGTAGAATTCCCGATCGTGGCTGTAATAGAGCGGTGTAACTGAAAGAGCCAGCTTCGATTTATAGGAGGCATGCTGAGCATTCAATGTCTCCTCATAACGCTGGAGATTCAACCTGGAATGCCGGATATCCGGGCTATTCATCTCCGCTATTTCAAGTGCCATTTCCAGCGTAACCAGTGTTTGTGACAAACCCGAAGGTTGCGTCCACGAAAAAAACAACAGGGGAATCAGAAGTTTTATCGTCTGCGAAAGGGTTTGATTGATCTTCATCATTTTAGTATTTCATTTTTTACTGTTCAATGTTTGCATCGCCTGTTCCCGGATCTTATTGTTTCACCCATTTTATGGCATCGGCAACGACCATTCTCCCTTCTGAATCGTTTGACATCTCCACTTTTGCCGTATCGGATGAGAGGAAATAGGTTCCCAGAAAATTCCATCCATTCTCGCTGTTTTGAAGTTCCATAATGGTTTCTTCTATTCCTTCATCATGAAAAACCTTGAAATGGTATTTCGCATTCTGCTGGTTTCGGTCCCTGTATAAGACGCCCGTTGCATCACCAATGTGACAATATACATCATAAAATCCCTCCTCCTCGATTGGTGTTTTCCAGATCGCTTTATTCTCCCCGGATCCTGATTTGGTGTACACTGCGGAGCGTATGTATTTACCATAGAACCCCGATTGTGTTATGGTCTGCCAATTCACTGGCGGTCTCCACCAGCGAACTCCGGTATATTTTTGTTCCTCTGTTTTGGAATGCTCCTTAACCAGTTTCCTTAAATAACTGTCCGTATAGGCTTCAACCAGTTCAAAGGTAGGGTCTTCATTGTCAACAATAATTTCATCCGGATTCTCAAAAGAGAAATCTGACCGGAGTACTCGTTCTCCCTCAAATGCTGATGCCCTGCGATTTACTTCATTTTCACCAAAGTTAAAATCAATGATGGATGGAATGTTCATTGAAATCACAGAATTGATGGTCAATGATCGGGGCTGGGCATCCAGGACTGCTCCGATCTCCTTTGTTTGTCCCGGTTCAAGATAAATTATCCTGCTTGCAGTTTCATCGCTTCCCTGTGGCCCGCTGTAATACCCGCCGTAATATGTATAGCCGCCTTCACTATCTCCTGTCCTGAAGCTCAACATGAACAATCCTTCAACCGGTTCCGGATTGGATGCCTTAAACCGGACCTGGTAACGGGTTCGGTCACCGTCAATGAATTCATAGCTTTCCAAACCACCAATCAGGAATCCGGGTAATTTATTGCTTTTGAACCAGTCATCTACCTGGGTTTGGACATCCAGTGAGTACTCCTTCTGGAGGGCCTGACCAAGCTCCTCCAGATCCAGGGATTTGAATGCGTTCTCTTCGAGCAGAGACAACAATGAT
>CAYZVJ010000059.1:0-19100 GCA_964481765.1 uncultured Rikenellaceae bacterium
GGGTAAATAACTTCTTTTTCATGATTATTATAAATTAAAGTTGGAATTCAAATGAGTTGTAAAAGTAAGAACAAATTTTAATATTTGGACAGTTTTCACTCTTTGATGTCGGAAGATTTCTGATTGGGTATTGGATTTTCTTTCATTACGGTTCACCAAGGGAAAAAACAGATGCAAATATATCGTTTATTATCAATTTCCCTCACTATTTTTTTCCATCCCGAAGTAGGTTTCAATGGCTCTCCTGGCAAGGACCTGCGTAGCGTTTACCACCGGGACATCCACTCGCGTCGGGTTGAATGCCAGGGGGATCTCTGTACAACCAAGAACAATCAATTCAGCCCCTTTTTTTATAATATGGTTCCCGGCTTGTGCCAGCAAATCCTCGTTGGTTTGTTTATCCGATCCTGCTTTGATCCCAAAGACAGCTTTCATGACCATTTCTGTTTCCACCGGGTCATCCGGGATGATTACCTGGTAACCGTTTTGTACCAGTTCGTCTTCGTACAACCGCGATTCAATCGTACCTGTAGTAGCCAGCAGTCCGACCTTTTTCAGGTCAGGATAAAGTAACTTCACCTCATTCACTGTTTCCCGAATCATATGGATGATGGGAATGGAAACAGCATCCTGCATGTAGTCGTAAAAATAGTGAACCGTATTGCAGGGAATGACAATAAAGGAAGCTCCGGCATCTTCCAACCGGGTAACTCCTTCAACCAGGTAGGGGACAATTGTAAGATCCTGGTTCCGGATACTGGCCATCCGGTCAGGAACCTGGGGAAGACTGTATATCAGGGTGGGAATATGCTCCTGGTCCGTTTCGGCTGGTGTTAAGCGGATGATCTGGTGATAGAGATCTGCAGTGGCTTCGGGTCCCATACCTCCGAAAATACCAAGGATAACACCCTCCCCGGATTTTTTCATCTCATCCTTTTCTTCATTACAGGAGATTACGAGTAAAAGAATGAACGGTAAAAGAAATAAACTGTTTCGGTTTTTCATAGTATGTCATTATGTAAGCGTGCACGGATTAACTCAAGCTTTAGCTAATAAGAATCAAAAATAGAATTATTTGTCGTCAGACAAAAGCAACGGGCGGCATTAAAATAATTTCAAATTGATAATAAGCATAATAATCTGTATATTTCATGATCAAGGGTAATAATTGTCGTTCACATGGCAGGAAAGCATACAGAGACAATACATCCCTCCCGTGAGTTCCAGGTGTTTGCAAAACCTGTGGGAGCCGTTTGCAACCTGGATTGTGTTTATTGTTATTACCTGGAGAAGGAGCACATTTACTCTTCAGGCAAAAGCATGCGGATGCCTGATGAGGTTCTTGAGAAATACATCATTCAGCAGATTGAGGCAACGACAGACCCTGTCATTCATTTTGCCTGGCACGGTGGTGAGCCAACCCTGTTCGGGCTGGATTCCTTTCGTAAAATTGTGGAGTTTCAACGCAAACACAAGCCTGTCAATAAAGAAATCATTAATGGTATTCAGACCAACGGGACAGTATTGAATGAAGCGTGGTGTAAATTTTTTGCAGATGAGCATTTCATCATCGGCATCAGCATTGATGGAACGGAGGAGATGCACAACCGTTACCGGTTAACAAAAGACAGGAGACCTACGTTTAAGCAAACCATGCGTGGTTACGATCTCCTGCAAAAATACCGGGTACCCACTGAAATACTATGTGTGGTGAATAGCCAAAACGTTCACTTACCCCTTCCGGTATACCGGTTTTTCAAACAGCTCACTGCCCGGTACATCACCTTCCTTCCGCTGGTTGAGCAGCACCCGGATTTTGAAAGCGGTGTTACACCCGAGACCGTTCCTGCCTGTGCGTTTGGTGATTTTTTATGTTCCGTTTTTGATGAATGGATAAGCAGGGATATTGGTCGGGTTAAAATCCAGATCATTGAAGAGGCAACGCGTACAGCATTTAACCAGGAACACACGCTCTGCATTTTTAAGAAGCGTTGCGGAGGGGTTCCTGTAGTAGAGCACAATGGAGATTTTTATTCGTGTGACCACTATGTTGATCCGGAGCACCTCCTGGGGAATATTAGGGATAAATCCCTTGCTGAATTTCTGGATAGTCCCGAACAGAGAGCCTTTGGGCAGGCGAAACTGGATACCCTGCCGCATTATTGTCGTCACTGTGAGGTGTTGGATATGTGTAACGGGGAGTGCCCGAAGAACCGGTTTATCCAAACACCCGATAGTGAAGCAGGACTGAACTACCTCTGTGAAGGGTACAAAAAGTTCTTTACTCACTGTCAGCCCTTTGTGAATGAGGTGGCTGCCCATTGGCAGAAGCAATTTACAGGTCAGCAGGTAACAAATAATAAAACACAGTATTCCCCTTCAAGGCCAATCATTGGCCGCAATGATCCCTGTCCCTGCGGCAGCGGGAAAAAGTATAAGAATTGCTGTATGCGGAATGAATAACTCACCGGGTGACTCGAAGTCACCCGGTGAGTATTACTACGTCTTCAGTTTTTCTTTAAAGAAGCCGATTGTTCTCTTCCATGCCAGTTCAGCTGCTTCCTTGTTGTACCGGTCCGGGTTGGTATCGTTATTGAATGCATGGTACGCTCCTTCATAGATAAAGATCTGGTAATCGATGGATGCTTTTTTCATCGCCTCCTCGAATACTTCTATGCCACTGTTAATTCTTTCGTCGTTACCGGCATAATGTGCCATGATGGAAGCTTTGATCTTCGGCACATCCTCCGGTGCCGGCTGACTGCCATAGTAGGGAACCGCAGCATCGAGCTCGGGGGCATTGACCGCCACCTGGTTTGTTATGCCACCTCCCCAGCAGAACCCGGTACATCCGACTTTTCCGGTGGATAAGGGATGTGTGTCAAGGTATTTAACTGCAGCCACGAAATTTTTAACCGTATCTTCACGGTACAGTTCTCTTATCATGCTACGGGCTTTATCCATATCATCGGGTGGAGTTCCACCGAGCGGAGAAAGGGCATCCGGTCCCAGTGCCAGAAAACCCTCCTTTGCCATGCGTTTGGTAACATCCTGGATGTGTGGAACAAGGCCCCTGTTTTCGTGTATCACGATCACTGCCGGCAGTTTCTTTTCAACGTTAGGCCTTGCCAGCAAGGCATGTACATCGCCTGTTGCCCCCGGATAGGTAATAAATTCAGCATGAATGTCCGAATCCTCTATTGGGGTGACAGCGGCTCTTACATAGCTGTTTCCCAGGGAAGGCAGTATGGAGAGTGCAGCTGCCGTGCCTCCTGTGAGAATTACCATCTTCCTCAGGAATTCACGGCGATCTACTTTCCCCCTCCTGTAATCGTTGTACAGTTCTTCGATTCTTGAATCCATGTTGATGAATGTTAATTTTTATCATTAAATTTATGAAAAATCGAAGAGAAAGAGAAAAGAAATACTTCCAAATACAACGAAAAGGAAACATGAAGAGATCTAAAAGTGTTTTTTTAATTCTGTTCAGCATATTCTTGTTACCAATCACAAGTTATGCACAGCAACAGGAGCCACAACCCGTTGAGTTCAGGCCCATTTCTGAAAGCCTGTACGAAGTGCTCGGTGGAAGGGGGGCACAGGGGGGAGCATACATCGGTGATGTCGGGGTATTGCTTATCGATGCAAAAATGGATAAGCAATCCGTTGATCAAACCATGGATCAGTTGAAGAAATTGACCGATAAACCCATCCTGTATCTTGTGAATACACACAGCGATGGGGATCATATCTGGGGCAACCAGTTTTTCGCGGAATCCATCACCTTTGTTGCCCATGAGAACTGCAGGGAAGATCTGTTCCTGCCGAAAAACAACAACGAACCATCGGACTGGTATAATCCAGAACTAGCACCTTTCGTGCCCTCGCTTACGTTCCGTGATAAAATGGATATCTTCCTTGGATCAAAAAAGGTTGAGCTCTGGTATTTCGGAGTGGGGCATACAACGGGTGATATCGTTGTTTATTTCCCGGATGAGAAGACTGCTTTTATCGGAGACCAGATTTTTCTTACCAGGCCCCAGCTAATCCATTCCTACAAAGGAGGAAATTCCTTTGAACACGTTAAAACCCTTTCCACCATGCTGGAAACCCTGGATGCTGAAAAATTCTGCAGTGGTCACAGCGAGATGATTGGCAGGGAAGAGATTATGGCACACATCGAACAGATGAAAGAGCGGCAAGAGAAAGTGCAAGCACTGGTAGATAAAGGGAATACCCTGGAGGAGATAAAAGCGGAATTTGAAGAGGACGAAGGGAGACTGGTAGAGTCTATCTTCAACGAAATCAAGACGAACTAATTCCTGACCTGCATGGTGAAACATTTCCTGAAAATTACGCTTCGTAATTTTATCAGGCATCCATCATACTCCTTAATAAATCTAACCGGGTTATTTGTCGGGCTAACCTGTTGCATCCTTATTCTTGCCTTTGTTGAGTATGAGTTTTCCTTTGACCGGTATCACAAGCATGCAGAAAATATTTACCGGATTCTTTCCGAGACGACCATTAATGGTGTCTCTTCTGAATCTGCCACATGTCCTGTACGTTTTGCGCCAACCCTGGTGAATGATTTTCCGGAAGTGAAGCAGGCTGCGCGGATTACTCCAACAGTCAGGCGATCATTTATTTATGAGGATAAACGTTTTTTTGAATCGGATGTATACTACGCCGATCAGGCAATTTTTGATGTTTTCTCTTTTGAGTTTATTGAAGGTGACCCGACTACTGCACTGGAAGCTCCATATACGATGGTGCTTACTGAAAATACAGCCAGGAAATACTTTGGAGAGGCCAACCCGGTCGGCAAGATCATGAACTGGGATAACAAATCCGATTATGCCATAACCGGTGTAGTCCGGGACCCTCCCCCCAATTCACATTTCAGGTTTACTGTTCTGGCTTCCTTTAACACTTTCTTTAGTTATGATCCAAGACTTGCGGAATATTGGTGGGGGTGGAATGTTCCTACCTATCTCCTGTTGCAGGAGGGGACGGATTACAAATCCTTCGAGAAGAAATTCGCAGCGTTTAATGAGAAATACCTTGGTGAAGTGCTGGAAACCCGTGGTATCATAATGACAAACAGGTTGGAACCGTTAAAAAAGATCCATTTGTACTCTTCTGTAAGTGGAGGGCTTGGAGGAACAGGGAATATCAAAGTGGTTTATGCTTTCTTATCCATTGCCACAATAATCCTGCTTATTGCATGCATTAATTTCATAAACATGACGACTTCCCGGTTTACCAGCAGGGCGAAAGAAGTCGGAATAAAAAAAATCATGGGTGCAGGAAGGAGGTTGCTTATCGTACAATTCTTCAGTGAATCAGCAATTTATGGATTCCTTGCATTGGTCATTGCCATGTTCCTTGCACGATTGCTACTCCCATTCTTTAATAACCTGTCAGAGCGGGAAATTGCCTTGAATTATATCGGACTCCCCTGGTTAACGATCACTCTTGTAACGCTCCTGGTACTTGTAACGGCCATATCAGGATTCTATCCTTCCCTGTTTCTCTCAGGTTTTAGCCCAATCAAGGTATTAAAAGGCAGGATCATTCCTGGAGGAGAAACTGTTTTCCTCCGGTCAGCCCTGGTGGTATTTCAGTTTACTGTTTCCATATTTCTCATCATTTTTACGTTTATTATTCTGGATCAGCAGCGATATCTGAGGAATAAAGAGCTGGGATTCGAAAAAGATAATGTTCTGGTGGTTGCACTTCAGAATGAGTCGGTCCGTTTCAGCCTGGAATCCTTCAAGGAGGAGCTGAGTAAAATAAATGGAGTTCTTGGAACCGGAGCGACATCGATGGTACCTGGAGAAATGTATCTGTTCAACACAACGATTTATCCGGAAGGATTTACAGCAGACCAGACAATAACCATACAGAATTTCCTGGTTGATTATGGGTATTTTGATGCTATTGGGATTGAAATGGTCAGGGGCAGAGGATTTTCAGCGGATATAACGACAGATCATAGTAATGGGATTGTTATAAACGAATCAGCAGCAAAAGCATTTCAGTGGGAAGACCCGATCGGTAAAAAGGTGAATGTTGTTTCTTCTTTGGAAAACAACCAGACACAAACCACACAGTGGGAAATCATTGGAGTTTGTAAAGATTTTCATAACCGGTCTTTATATTCGGTGATATCGCCATTGTTCATCAATTACATCAGCAATGAAGGCCCGATAGAAAACAGGCCGAGAAGATTGATTGTAATGCTGGATGGAAATGACGTTATAAACACAGTAGCACGGATTGAAGAGAAGTGGGAAGAGTTTTTCCCGGAGATCCCATTTTATTCATTTTTTCTGGACGAGTTCTATGACAGCCAGCATCGGGCTGAGGAGAGACTCGGTAAAATTTTTACAATATTCTCGCTCCTTGCTATCTTTATTGCATGCCTTGGCTTGTTTGGACTGGCAGCTTATACTACCGAACAGAGAACCAAGGAAATTGGTATAAGAAAGGTAGTTGGCTCAACAGCAAGGGCTGTAATTATATTATTGAGTCGAAACTATCTCCGGCTGATAGGTGTTTCGAACATAATTGCCTGGCCGGTAGCTTTCCTGATTATCAGGAAGTGGCTACAGAATTATCCCTACGGTACAGAGCTTTCCCTGATCCCATTCATCATCACCACACTGGTTACTCTTCTTTTAGCTTTCGTGACAGTTATCTATCAATCCGGGAAAGCTGCTTTGATCAATCCTGCCGAAACTTTAAAATATGAATAGGATTTAATTGATCCTACTACTGAGGAAAAAGCTGCCGGGAGAAATTCGTGGTAGGATAAAACAGTGTGGCCTGTAATAAATGGGAAAACCTGACAGGTCATTTAGACACTGTCAGGTTTATCCCGGGAATAATTATTCCTAAGCCTTAGCCTATTTCTTCATACTTTTTTCCTCCTGTTTCTTTTTCTCAAGGTAGGTTGCTCCCCGATTGATCCATTCGGGTGCTTCTTCTCCCGTTAGAAAATGGTTGAAAAACTGGTTTACTTTTAATGTGTAGTCCAGCTGGTTTTCCTTTTTTCTCAATCCATGATTTTCGTCAGCATAAACCAACATGATCATGGGTTTCTCCATTCTTCGCATGGTAATATAGAGTTCTATGCCCTGGTGCCAGTCAACAGCACCATCCTGGTCCCCAAATGTAACAAGCAGAGGAGTGGTAATGTTTTCAGCCTGGAAAAGGGGTGAATTAGCAATATATTCATCCATGATTTTCCAATAGGGTTCACGTAGCCGGCCCTGTGATGTTTCAAAAATCTGCTGATCCGGTGTTCCTGTATTCCAGTAAATGGAGTTGTACATACTGATCATATTTGTCAGTGGTGCTCCGGCGACGGCTGCAGAAAAGAGATCCGTTTGTGTAATGATAAAAGCGGTTTGATAGGCGCCCCAACTATGCCCCATAAGACCAATTTTTTCTCTATCAATCATTCCTGTTTCGAGAACTTTTTCAATTGCCGGTACGACACATTCGACAGCGGATTCTCCCGGATGATTGGTCTTATAGACGATATCGGGTTGAAACACGAAATATCCTTGTTGAACATAATTGGTGATGTTGTATGAGCTACGGGGTGAAGGGACGATATAACGATGCATCGAGTTCGACCGGATCTCATAGATATACACCACCATCGGAAACTTTTTCCCGGGTTCGTAATTTGCCGGGTAATGCAGAACTCCTTGAAGTGGTTTTCCGTCCCTGTTTTCAAAATTGATCAATTCAGTTTTACCCCATGCAAAGTTTTGTTGTTGCGGATTGGTCTCTGAAACCTGAACGGCTTTGCTAAAAGATTTAGCTACATGAAACAGGTCGGGTGAATCTTCATACGATTCAGAAACGAAAATAAACTGATCTGCTGACTTCGCTTTCGCTAACCGGCTGATCGATTTATCTTCATAGATCAATTCTTCCATCTTGCCTTTTGGAGATTTTCGGGCAAAACCTGACTTTTTTGTTTTATCTCCAAATTTTCTGAAATAGAGCGGTTGTTCCGGATCTATCCAATCTTCTTCGTAGTCTAACCTATTGAACCTGTATATGTTCTCATTCTCTTTCCCATTCGTAATTCTTTCTGAACCGGTTCCATCCGGATTCAACATCCAGGTGTCGTATTCATCATACACCAGGACCTTCCTGTCATTTTTCATCCATCCACCATAACCGAACGGAGGTTTTTTCTCCTCAGGCCTGTCATCGCGTGTATTCCAAAAATCTGTATCAATATCTTCAGTAAGGTTTATATTTTTCTTATTGTAAATATCATATGTCCACCATTGATCATCCTTGAAATAAAGCAGGTACTTACCATCGGGTGAAGAGCCATAAAAGAACCTGATATTAAAGTTGTCAAACAAATCTGATTTGATCCCTGTTTTGGCGTCAATAATCTTATAATCAGCATTTTCCATTCTAAATTGCGGCTGATACGGTTTTTTATTCCATACAACGACATGTTTCTGATCACCTGTAATTCGGCTATCCCTGAAATTTTCATCTGTCAGGCGAATCACTTTTTTTGTATCCAGGTTCCAAGCACACAGGTAAGTAAAATTCTTATCCTGTGTATATGTTTTTTCCTGCCTGGGCTGTATCGGATCATCCAGCCAGTGCCAGATATCCAGCTCCGGCACTTTTTCATCTTTTTCCGGGGTTTTTGGTTTCTTTTTTTCAGTGGATGCCTTGTCTTCTTCACCTTCTTTTTCACCTTTTTCTTTTTCTTCTTTTTTCTTTTTTTCAGCTGCAGCCCAATCATGGATACCAAAGAATAATATGGTAAGATCTTCAGACCAAACCGGTGTATACGTCTCTTTTACCCTCATCGAGTCGGGGAAAATAACTCCCCGGACAGGATCCAACATCATGATTTGAGGATTTTCCATGTTTTTAATAGCGAATATCGTATGGGTCTGTTCTACGAAATTTGTATCATAGATGGCTTTCAGGAAAGCAAATGCTCTTCCTTTTTTTTCCCAGGCTAATTGACGGTATGTTGCAGTGTCGCTGTCTATCACTTCCACCTGGTAATTCGTCAGGCGGAACAATTCAACACCATTTCCTTTTTTCCCTTCAGCATCGATAATATAGACTAACAAATCTCCTTCTTTATTGAATGACCACTCCGATACGTTTCCAATATTGCGGGTTTTCCTGTTATCCAGGTTACGCAGAATAATATCCTTTCCTTCTGTTTTAGATCCTTCCGGTTTGTAAGTAACCATTACGAGGTGGTCGGCTCTTTTATTAAAACTAAAATTGCTTATGTCCTCGAACAGTTCCTCCTTGCCTGTTTCGAGGTGCAGAAGTTTCATTTTAAACTTAATGGTTTCCTTTTTCTCTCTTTTCTTTTCGAGTTCATCTTCAGAGTAGCCAATCCGAAAAGCTGCCCATTTTGAGTTCTCAGAAAATTGAAGACTGGATCCAAGCTTATACGAATACCTTTTGTCAGATTTCACGCTTTTAATGAACAATGTGTCATCACCTTCAACCAATCCAACACTCCAGGCAACCCAATTCCCATCCGGGGAGATCCAGGTTTGATTGAGCGATTGCCACTGATTGTAATCTTCTTTGGTGAGGGTTGGCTTGCTTGTTTGTGCAAAGGTGTACGTATAAATAACAATAAAGAGTGCACAGCCTGTCAAGATTCGTTTACAAATTGTTGGTTTCATTATTTGTCTCATTTTACAGTTAAATTATTCCGGTAACTTCATAAAAATTGTGAATTCAAGATGCTTTTGCGATTAGAAGTTATCATATGGTCATAAAAGTAGTATTTACGAATAACAATATCAACAGATAAAATAAGTTAAGCAGCATCTGTCAGTAAACAGAGTCTTTATCTAATGAAACCTGGAAGATTTTATGTAACTTTTAAACAAATTTCATGTCTATAGAATAATTCAACATATCTGAAAATGCCAGTTTCCAGATTCATTTCTAAATCAATCACATCATGTTCTTCAGCTATTTGAAGATTGCTTTTCGCAATATCGTAAAGCACAAAGGGATATCCTTCCTGAACATTCTCGGACTGGCTATCGGCATTGCCTGTAGCATCCTGATACTGGTCTTTGTCATCCCTGAGGTAAGTTATGACAAACATTTTGAAAAATCGGACCGCATTTACAGAATTGCCGTCAGGGCTTCCATTGGAGATACGAAGATACACCAGACCTACTCTTCCGCCATCACTTTTCTTCGGCTTCTGGAAGAATTTCCGGAGATAGAGACCGGTGTAAAATTTCTCAATCTTGGCCGGGTGCCCGTATCCTTTGGGGACCGGATATTTTTTGAGAACCGGTTTTTTGCAGTGGATTCTACCTTTTATGATGTGTTTTCAATTCCTCTGATCAGTGGTGTAAAAGAGGACCTGTTGAAAGAACCCTTTAGTATTGTGCTCACCGAAAGCACAGCTTACAAATATTTTGGGACAACGGATGTTATCGGCGAAATAGTAAGGGTTGATTTCAGAGGATGGGGAGAACCGATAACTGAATTTAAAATTACAGGCGTTTCTGAGGATATGCCGTTGAACTCACATTTCCATTATGATTTATTGGTATCTTCAACCAGTTTCCCCGAGCTAATCAATGCTACCGGTTGGACCTCGAATAATTTCATCTCCTATATCGTGTTGAAAGAGGGGACTTCAAAAGCAAAACTGGATGAAAAACTTCCGGAATTCACACGGAAATACATGGGTGGGGATGAGTTTGATGCATGGGTCGCACAGGGTAACTACTGGGAATATTTTCTACAACCGGTTACCGGGATACATCTCAATTCCGATCTGAACGGTGAGTTTGAAGCCAACGGAAATGAAACCTATGTCTATATCCTTTCAATCATAAGCATTTTTATACTCCTGATTGCCTGTATCAATTTCATGAACCTTTCCACGGCAAAGGCTTCCCTTAGGGCGAAAGAGGTTGGTATAAGGAAAGTGGTTGGTTCTGCCCGGGGTAGACTGATACGACAATTCCTGAGTGAATCGGTTGTTATGAGTTTCGTTGCCCTGATCCTTGCGGTTATTATCGTTATCAGCCTGTTGCCTGTGTATCAAAACCTGCTGGTCAAACCGATTGAACTTCATTTTTTTGATAACCCGGTTATTATTCCCTTGTTGCTTCTGTTGGGATTAATTGTCGGGATCATTTCAGGCTCATACCCGGCGTTTTTTCTATCATCATTCAAACCTGTAGTCGTGTTAAAGGGGAATGTGGATGAAAACAAGCGGGGATCATGGCTCAGGAATATCCTGGTGATCTTCCAGTTTACCATTTCCATTTTTTTAATCATTGGAACCTTTACCGTATACAAACAGATTAGACTGTTTCAGGATAAAAATCTGGGATTTGAAAAGGAGCAGGTGCTGGTCATACAAAATCCCGGTTCGGTGAATGAAAATTATGATGCTTTTAAAGAAGCACTCCTTTCCCGTCATACAATCTCTGATGTGTCGGGTTCCAACACCCTACCCGGCAAGGGGTTCAGTAACTGGGGATTCGGTGCTGAAGGTGTTGAAGAGCATTTTACCCTGAATGCCTGTATCTGTGATTATGATTTCCTGAAAACATTGAAACTCGAGCTGGCTCAGGGGCGGTTTTTCTCCAGGGATTTCCCTTCGGATTCCTGTGCTGCAGTTCTGAATGAAAGTGCTGCAAAACTCCTGGGTTGGGATAATCCACTGGGTAAGAAGATCAATAACTGGTCTGAGAACCGTGGTATTTTTGATGTCATTGGAGTGATCAAAGATTATCATTACGAATCATTGCACCAGGAGATCCGTCCCATGGCACTTTTCCTGATCGGAGGATATTTTCAAAGGACACCACAATACATTTCTGCCCGCCTGACAACAGAAAATATGTCTGAAACCATTGATTTTGTTGAGCATACCTGGAACAGCTTTGCTGAAAACATGCCGTTTGAATATTATTTCCTGGATGAAGACTATGATAATCTCTATATCAACGAAATGCAAACAAGAAAGCTATTCACTATTTTTTCTTTTCTCGCTATATTCATTGCCTGTCTTGGACTGTTTGGGCTGGCATCCTTCATAGCCGACAGGAAGACGAAAGAAATTGGTATCCGAAAGGTTTTCGGGGCATCGGTGCCGGGAATTGTCACCCTGTTAAACCGAAATTTTACCATATGGGTCCTGATTGCCAGTGGTCTGGCATGCCCTGTAGCATGGTATGCCATGAAGAAATGGCTGGAAAACTTTGCGTATAGAACCAGCATCTCCTGGTGGATATTTGTTGTAGCAGCCTTTATGGCACTGATCATTGCCTGGCTGGTCGTAACGTTCCAGACCTACAGGGCAGCGCTTCGGAATCCGGCCGAGTCACTGAAGTATGAATAAAAAATCAGGTTAACTTTGTGAAAAACAGTTGAAGCCATTCCCAATGACCCCCCAAATCGATAAAACAACCTTCGGATCAATCACGGTGGATGCGGTAACCTATGATCACGATATCATGATCCGGCTGAATGGTTCGGTTGAGAAAAGAAAAAAGAAATTGTCCAAAGCGGTTTATGGAACGTCACATACGGTGTCACTGGACGAAATCAGGTATGTCCATGAAGAGGGAGTAGAAGGGATAATCGTCGGTTCGGGTCAATACGGGGTTATGGAATTATCCGAGGAAGCTCAAAACTTCCTTGAAGAAAACAACTGTAAAGTCACACTACTCCCCACGCCGGAAGCGATAAAAGAGTGGAACAGGAGAGCAGGCAAATGCATCGGTCTGTTTCACATTACCTGCTGATTATCATTTCAACTCTTCCGGGATTCTCCTGACTAAATTTCAGGGATCTTTTCCTCAGGGTCATATTCAGGCACGACAATTCCTGATATATTATTTACTTCCAGCATGTTATTAAAAACAGGAAGATCATTTTCAAGGAGGTCATGAAATTCGGAATTAACCGCTGCTATCCGGTCTTTCAGGATCTGATGCACTTCCTTTTGTTGTTCATTGGGTGAAAAATCGATATTCTGGGCAACATCACCGGCCAGAACCGATAATTTACTGTACAATAAATTGGGAAATCGAAATGATTTGGAGTCCCCTTCGCGTGAATAGGGTTGTATTATTTTATCTTCTACGGCGGCAATTTTATTATCAAATTCTTCAATAGCCGGGATGACTGTTGGAGCCAGATTTTTATCTTCAAGCAGCTGTTTCAGATCTGCAAGCTGCCTGCGTATCCATTCCATTGAGTTCACCATGGCTGTAACGGAATTTATGTTGTCGCGCAATTCCAGTTGCATTTCAACCAGTTCTTCAATGGTTTCATATGCTCCTGCAGACCGTGGATCTTTCAGGACGGTTACTGTTTTACTGTATTCTTTCCCATCGTAATTCACGTTGACAGTGTATTCTCCCGGTGCAACCTGTATGCCGCGAAATCCCCCGGACGTTCCCCAGCTCAACAGGGGATACCAGCCTTCCCTGTTCCATGTCTCACTGAAACGTTTTTCTTCCACAACGGTTGGATTACCGGGTGGTTTAATCCTGAGTTTAACCTGGTAAGCAGGTTCGTAAGCCAGATCCCAGATGACCCGGTTAATACCGCGTCTACCATAACTTTCCAGCGTTTTTACCGTATTCCCTTCTGTATCGGTAATGGTGATCTGCAGAGGAGCATCTATTTTCTCTTTCAGATAAAAATTGATATATGCTCTGTTTGTAACCCGGGGACCACCAGTTATGCTGTGTAACCGGTATGCAGGCCGGGGATCAAAAAGATGAAAATCGGAAGCAATCACCTCATCTGTGAGTTGCTGCAGGGGGGTAATATCATCCATGATCCAGAATCCACGGCCATACGTACCCACAACAAGGTCGTTAAAATGTTCCTGGACAACCATATGGTGTACAGGAGCATGGGGAAGATTATTTTGGATCGGCACCCAGGAGGCTCCATCATTGAATGAAGCATAAATTGCATTTTCTGTCCCGAGGTAAAGAAGCCCTTTTCGAAGTGGATCTTCATGAATCCAGTGGCAATAGCTAAACACGCATTTTGGAATGGTTGAGGATATTGATTTCCAGGTTTTGCCATAATTGGTTGTCTTGTAAACAAAAGGGTCCCTGTTATTCATCTGGTGAAAGTCGACAGTAAGATAGGCTGTGCCTGCTTCGTATCTCGAGGGTTCAATGTTACTGACTGTCCCCCAGGGTGGCAGGTCAGGGATGTTTTTTGTTACGTTTACCCAGTTCGCCCCACCATCTCTTGTGAGGTGCACCAATCCATCATTCGTTCCCGCCCATATGCATCCTTCTTCAATGGGTGATTCAGCAATAGCGAATACAACACACCCATACTCAACACCGAGATTATCTTTTGTTAATCCTCCTGAAGGACCCATTTTACGCTGGTCGTTGGTACTCAGGTCGGGGCTGATCACCTTCCAGCTTTGACCGGCATCTGTTGTTACATGGACGCACTGACTTCCGGCATACACTTTATTATGATCGTGTGGTGAAATATGAATGGGGAAAGTCCAGTTAAAGCGGTATTTCAAAATTCCTGCTGAAGCGCCGTAAGCCGATTCCGGCCAGATCTGTACTGTCCGTTCATGTCCGGTATTATAATCAACCCTGGTAAAACCGCCATTATAAAGGCCACCCCATACAATATTTGGATTCACCGGATCGGGCAGGATGAATCCGCACTCTCCACCGGCTGTAGATTCCCATGCCGGTGAATTGCTATTGGCCCGGTAACTTGCAGTGCTGGGACCTTTATATCCGGAGCCATCCTGCTTTCCACCATAAACATAGTATGGAATCTGGTTATCGACTGCCACGTGATACATCTGGGCTATTGGCAGGACGATCCTGTTCCATGTTTTACCACGATTTGTTGTGATCTTCACACCACCGTCATCACTGATCATCATTCGGTCAGGGATCATAGGATCAGCCCATAAATCATGAGCATCACCGCTCCATCCGGATCGTTCGGTTGTGATCCCACCGTCGTACGAAATGCTATGGGTATTGGCTGCGAAATATATCTCATTTTCATCAGCCGGGTTAACCAGGATCCTGGAAGCATAATGTGAGCGTTCATTCAGAAGACGGTCATTGCTTACAAGGCGCCAGTTTGCACCACCATCATTTGAGCGCCAGAGTACACCCCGGTTGGGCGTACCGGTTTCCATGATGGTGTATATCACTCTGGGGTTGCTGGGAGCAATTGCAATTCCTACTTTTCCGATTGGTGCGCCTGGCAATCCATGACCGGTCAGGTGCTTCCATGTATCACCTTCATCCCGTGACATGTATATACCTCCTCCCGGGCCACCGCTCTCCCTTCCCCAGGTACGGATTACCAGCGGCCACATACCGGCAAACAGTATATTTGAATTGGAAGGATCAATGGCAATTTCAAAGCACCCTGTGTTTTCATCCACAAAAAGAACCTGTTTCCATGTTCTGCCTCCATCAGTGGTCTTAAAAACACCACGCTCTTTCTGTGGCCCGTAACAATGTCCCAGGGCAGCAACCAGGACAATATCAGGATTGTGCTGGTCAATAACAATCCTGCCAATCCTTCCTGTCTTTTCAAGCCCCATATGTTGCCATGTTTTTCCGGCATCGATCGATTTATAGACTCCGTTCCCAATCGATATATTACTTCGTATAAAAGGTTCTCCGGTTCCTGCCCAGACTATATTCTTATTCGATGAAGCAATCGCCAACGCACCAATTGACTGCACGGGTTGATCATCAAATACCGGGAACCAGTTCAAACCGGCATCTTCTGATTTCCAGATTCCTCCGGATGCTGCTCCGACATAATAAACATTCATGTCTCCCGGTACGCCGACAACTGCAGAGGCACGATTCCCGGGAGGACCTATATGCCGGTACGTCAATGAGGAGTAGATGTCTGGTGTGATCTGCTGAGCAGAAGCCTGAAAGAAAAATCCAAGCATCAATAACAGCACAATAAATGAATGCAAATGAGGGTTTAAAACAGATTTTTCGGGTTTCATAATATCGTTCTTAGGTATTAAGGAAGGAATGTTTTCTCTCAATCAAAGCTACTATTCTTTCATGAAATCTCAAAAGAATAATTCCAGTATCACAATATACAAAAACCCGACAGGTTTGTTGGTTTTTAAGAATTCATAAAACATTTCTATAACAATGTTCATGGATCTGTGAAAACCTGTCAGGTTTATTATTTCAAAAAAAGCGAAGTGATCCTGGAATATATAACATGGTTGAATGGTCTAATATATTTATAGCAGGATCGAATTAAGAATGAATAAGAAAATGTTAAAAACAATCTTATTTTTTTCTGTTTGTTTGGTTTTAACAGGATCAACCTCTCTTTTTTCTCAAAAACTTCATGAAAATCCGGAGCTGGATAAACAGGTTGAAGCATTTCTCGAACGCAGTAAATATCACTGGCGGGACATGAATGTACCTGCTTCCGATGGCAGGGTATTGTATGATCTGATCATCAAAAACGGATACACCAAAGCCCTCGAAATCGGGACCTCAACCGGCCATTCCGGTATATGGATAGCATGGGCATTGAGCAAGACCGGTGGCACACTCATTACCATTGAAATTGATGAAACGAGGTATAACCAGGCATTTGCTAATTTTAAGGAAGCCGGCCTTTCGGATTATATCGATGCCCGGCTGGGGGATGCGCATGAACTGGTTCCGAAACTGAAAGGGCCCTTCGATTTTGTCTTCTCCGATGCCGATAAATGGTGGTACAAAAACTACCTGATCGCTGTTTTGCCTAAACTTGAAGTCAACGGATGTTTTACTGCGCATAATGTTACCGGCCAGGGAAGGAGCAGGGGCATCACTGAATTTCTGGACTACCTCGAAAGCCTGCCCAACATGAAAACCACAATCGATCGCTCCAGCTATTCCGGAATATCCATCAGTTATAAAACGAAGGAATAAACAGATAACCATTCGGTTTCCAATGCCGTCAATGTTCAGATTTCCTTCAGACTTTTCCTCTACATTTGCACAAGCTCTCACGACACGAAATTTTTAATCATTGAGGATTTACTTATAAATTTTATATTGAATTACTTATTTTCGCAGGATCATTTTATCAGAAATTTATTTTTATGAGACATTTTATTTACAGATCACTATTCGTTCCAGTGTTTTTTTTATCCACGAGTCTTTTAAATGCCCAGGATTCTGAAAAAGAACAGGAAGGCATGCGGGAAAATGCGGTAAAGATCTTTATCGATTGTCAACGCTGTGACATGAATTATATCCGCCAGCAAATCCCGTATGTGAATTATGTCAGGGATGTTAAGGAAGCGGAAGTGTATATTCTTGAAACCAGGCAGAATACCGGAGGCGGAGGCAGTGAGTATACCTTTACCTTCATCGGGCAGAATCAGTTCAAAGGGAAAAATGACACCCTGGTCTATGCTTCCCGGCCGGATGATACACGAGATCATATCCGTGAAGGTCAGGTGCAGATGATGCAGATGGGCTTGATGAGGTATGTTGCCACGACACCACTTTATGAAGATATTATGATCGGACACCGTGGGGAAACAATTGATGGAGAAGTGATTGACCGGTGGAACCACTGGGTGTTTGAACTGGAGACCAGGCCCCGGTTAGAACTGGAGGAATCATTAAAGGAAATCTCCTGGCGAAATTCCATTTCTGCATCTAAAATTACACCCAAATGGAAATTGGAATTCGACTATGACCATAGTTACACCAAGACAAAGCGGGTTGAGGCAGAGGAGATCGATTCACTGGGCACTACGGAAGAGGTGACAGAAGTCTATGAACGAATGAACCAGGGGCTGGATAACCTGATCGTGAAAAGCCTCGGGGAACACTGGTCAGCAGGTGTTCAGTTTGATATTTCATCATCGACCTACCGGAATACCAAACTTCATTATACACTATTCCCATCCCTTGAATATAATATTTTCCCCTATTCGGAATCTACCCGCAAGCAGTTGAGGATTCTATATGGAGCCGGATACAATTACACCAAGTACAACGATACGACAATATACGAAAAGATGGAGGACAAGCTATTTCAACAGGAACTCCGGATCGCTTTCCAGGTGCAGCAAAAATGGGGATCTGTAAATATATCGCTGCAGGGATCCAACTTTTTTCATGATTTTGAAAAAAACAGGCTGGAACTGGAAGGTTCAATCAGGATTCGCATTGTAAAAGGCTTGTCCATTGAATTAAATGGCGGTGTTGCCCGTATTCGCGACCAGCTTTCCCTGGTCAAAGGAGAAGAAGCCACCGCTGAAGAGGTCTATCTCCAGCTGCGGGAACTGGCTACCGGCTATAATATCGATGGGAGCCTGAGTATTACCTATACCTTCGGTTCCATCTATAACAACATTGTAAATCCCAGGTTTGGAAACGGGGGAGGATATTACAGGTATTACTAATGCCAGGGGAATCTTATTCTGCCGGTTCTTTTTTACAGGTACTCAAACCAAACGGGATGTATAGAGGACAAAAACTGATTAAACTGGTCAGTACAAAAACTCCTGCAATCACCAGTAAAACAATGCCCAGCGTGCCGGTAATTACTTTTGTGAAGAATAAAATGGCTAAGATAACAGCCACAATGACTCGCGCTACCCTGTCAACGATTCCCATGTTTTTTTTCATAACTAATAGTTTTTTTTCGGTAAGCAAATATAGTAAACGGTCAGATAAGAAGATTCAAAACCGATTCTATCTTCATTCTAAATTGTAATTAGACTGATGCTATCCGTTTTTTGTACTCTTTAAGGGCTTCATTAAGGCATTTATAATTCGAGGCATTTAAGTCATTTCCCCTCCTTCATCCCCACACCCAGATCGGAGCCGATACGAATCCTCCGTAAACAATAACATCGAAACAACCATGGGCAAGTGAGGGTGGAAGCACACTGTCTGAAAGGTCCCTGAGTAACCCGAATATCAATCCTCCGATCATTGTCCATGTGATCAGAAAAGGAAAATCGATTCCGGAAGGATCAGGCAGGGATCTTAATACAATGAATTTATACATGGTGTGAC
>CAYZVJ010000060.1:0-11349 GCA_964481765.1 uncultured Rikenellaceae bacterium
AACTTCATCAGGGACTGCAGCATTGATTCTGTCATTCTACCTTCTCAATTGGTGCTGTTAATCAGGGCGGATTTCAAGGCCTTTGTTAATTGCGATCCGGATCTCTTCCGGTTCGATGGGTTTACGAAAATAGCCCTGTATTTATCCTTTATTTACTCCATCTACTGCTTCGTGAATTCGTAAAAAGATCAATGTGTTCCTTTGCGTCATCAACATACAAGACCTTCGGTTTATTCGTTTCAGGATCTTTCATGTTCAGCATTCCGACAGTTAATTATTAATAGTAACAAGTTAATGAATTTTTACCGATTTGGTTTGATCAATCCATTATTATCGGAGATCTTCTCCATAAAAAAGTGCATAAATAAACAAAATTGATGAATTCATGTAAAAAATTTCGTCAGATTAACTTCAGTGGCCCACAAAGGTTGGAACGCAATGGGGTACACACAGGATTGCTTTATGAACTTATCTCATTTTTTCTTATTTTTATAATAAATATCCAGCACATCATAAATCAAACAACCTAATTGGATGAGTAGATTGACACCAGAACAGGGGAAAGGATTAAAAGACACAGGGACTTTTGAACCATTCATGAAAAAGATGGTTTCCCAGGGAGGTCCGGAACCATCTCAGTATGATGAATTTACCGAGGTTGTTAATAATATCGAATTATATAACTACCGAAGGTTCAGGGAGATAATCGTTTCCACAATGAATGAAAACACCATGCATGGATTCGGTTATATAAAGCCCTATGGATATTCCGGTGATTTCATGATTATTGACCGGATTTATAAAAGCTGGGTGAGTCCGTTTGAGAACCTGAAGAAGTGGGATATTTTCTATCATACCCTTCACGCACCCAAAGCAGTACGAAACAGGAAGGAGTATTTTCTTGAGTTTTTCAATGAAAAGGCAAGCACAAGCAAAGGATTAAAGGTATTGATACTGGGAAGTGGTCCGGCTACGGATGTTTTTGAGTTCTTTGAAAAACATCCCGGCAACAACATTCAATTTACCCTTGTTGATTTTGACCCGAATGCGATAGAGTATTCAAAAAAGAAGAATAAAAAGTATGCAAACAAGATAAAATTCATCAATACCAATGTCTTCTTTTACAAATATGTTGAGGACTATGATTTTATCTGGAGTGCGGGTCTGTTCGATTATTTCAAAGAGAAGCACTTTGTATTCATGATTAATAGATACTATAATGCTCTTAAACCGAATGGATTATTTATCATAGGCAATTTTTCGATTGATAATCCAACCACTGTATTCATGGAACTTTTTTCTGATTGGTATTTGAATTACCGATCTGTTGGTGATTTGAAAAGACTTGCAAGCTACGCTGGCATCAATGAGAACAAGATATTTATCAACATGGAACCATTAGGGGTAAATCTCTTTCTTCAACTTCAAAAGTGATTGGTTAGTTAAAGATACCTTCCCCGGGTTCAAAAAATAAGCAATGACTATTTTCCATAAGATCAAAAAATACGTTAGGTCGTCGTTAATCTCGGCTGGTTCAGAGATGCGGATTCATGCGTTCACGCTCTCATTCATTGGAGAATCGAAGGAGTATGAAATCCTTTTTTTAAAAGATTATTTCAATAAATCACTTACTCAGGTCAGGTTTTCTCTTCTGTTAGCCATTTTTTTCTTTGGGATTTTTGCTGTACTGGATGCCGTTCTTGCAAGTGAACTCCGGACAACATTCTGGATGATTCGTCTCATTGTTGTTATCCCTGGAATAGCACTGCTAATATTGTCATATAATCCTGGTTTTGAAAAATACTGGCAGGTGGCGATTTCTGCGTTGATTTTTTTTGCCGGACTTGGCATTGTGTACATGACCATAATATCATCATCATCAGAAGGTATAGTTAGTTATACCTATTATACAGGATTGATACTGATATTTATTTTCGCCTATGCATTAATGCGGGTACGGTTTATATGGGCAACTTTGGCTTGCTGGTCAATCGTAATATCGTATGAAATTGCCGCTATCTGGATAACCGATACTCCGTCGACTTACATCATCAGCAACAATTCATTTTTTATTGCTGCCAATATAATCGGAATGTTTGTCAGCTATTCCATTGAATCGTATCTCAGAAGGGATTTTTTTCTTGCCCGAATGCTTGAAGAAGAGCGAATAAAGGTAGTAAAAGCGAAAGACGAACTGGAAAAGCGTGTAGAAGAACGTACTTTCCAGCTGGTACAAACGAATAAAGAGCTACTTCAGGAGATTGAAACCAGGGAAAAAGTAGAAAAAGAGCAAGCCAGGCTCGAGGCACAGCTTTACCAGGCGCAAAAGATGGAAACAATCGGTACTCTTGCAGGAGGTATTGCCCATGATTTTAACAATATCCTTACTCCAATATTAGGTTATGCCGAAATGGCTCTTGATGAAACAATAACCAATAGCCGAATTAAAGGTGATCTTAAACAGATTTATAAAGCAGCAAACAGGGCCAAAGACCTGGTTCAGCAAATCCTCACCTTCAGTAAACAACATGATCAGGATATTAAACCGATTGAATTTCATACGATCCTTAATGAAGTCCTTTCCTTGTTAAGAGCCTCTTTCCCGTCAACAATAAAGATCAGGCAGAAGGATACCCTGGCAAAAGGTGTGATTCTTGCCGATCCCACTCAGATTCACCAGGTTGTCATGAATATATGTATTAATGCTTTCCAATCCATGGAAGAATCAGGAGGGGTTCTTGAAATAGGGTTAGAAAAGATCCATCTTGATCATGATAATGCAATTCCCGATACCACCTTAATAAAAGGAAATTATCTGAAATTAACCATTCGGGATACAGGTATGGGAATGGATAAAAAAACACGGGAAAGGATTTTTGAACCCTTTTTTACAAAGAGGAAGATCGGGGAAGGGACCGGACTTGGATTGTCTGTTGTTCATGGAATTGTCACCGGATGCAATGGCAGTTTAACCGTTGAAAGTGCCCCGAAAAGAGGGACCATTTTCACGGTATATTTCCCCGAATATGAAAAGAGAATTTCAAAGAGTAAATCACCAAACGGAAAATTTACAAAAGGCAAAGAGCATATTTTGTTTGTAGATGATGATAAAGAAATAACCACCATGGCTAACCAAATGCTTACACGCCTTGGGTACATTGTAACAACCATAACAGACAGTGTGAAAGCCTATGATATATTCGAAAAACAACCCGAAAAATACGATCTTGTGATTACCGACCAGGTAATGCCAAACCTGCTGGGATCACAACTTGCCACAAAAATACGCCAGATCAAGCCCGGCATCAAAATAATAATTATCACCGGGTACAGTGACAGTATTAATGCTGAAAAAATTAAGGAGCATGGTTTTAATGGTTTCATTATTAAGCCACTTATTCTCAGGGATCTCTGCATAACCATCAGGAATGTTATTGAAAATGAATAAACTATGGGTCTAATTTAATTATGGGAAGCATACTGATCATTGAAGATGATAATGAAATAAGGAACATGTTAAAGATCATGGTCCAACGGGCTGGCTTTTCTGTTCAAACTGCAAGCAATGGACTGGAGGGAGTAAAAGCCTTCAGAAGAGCTCCATCGGATGTAGTTATTACCGATATCGTAATGCCTGAGAAAGAAGGACTTGAAACAATACTTGAACTTCGTGAAGATTACCCGGAAGTTAAAATTATAGCCATTTCCGGAGGGGGAAGACATGATGCGAAGAATTATCTACAATCAGCTAAAGATTTTGGCGCTGATTATATTTTTCATAAACCCTTCAGCCAAAAAGAAATTATTACTGCTATCAAAGACCTCCTGAAAGATTAAGTGTATATTTATATTGGCTTTACTGCTTATCATCATCTGAAATTGATTAACTAACGCTATGAAGGAGTATCCCTCATACGATGACCTTGAAGAAAAGATCGGAAAACTCCTGGAAGAAGTTACTAAACTGAGGAATCAAAAATCAATATTGCAGGGGATACAGGATGTTTATGACCCTCATCAACACAAAAAAAAGGAAGAAAAGGCTGATAAGCTCAGAACGGAATACCTGTCAAAGTTATCACAGGAAATTCGTACTCCCCTGAATGCTATTGCCGGCTACTCGAAACTGATCGATAAACCCCATACAGATGTAGATAAAATAAAAGAATATTCAACCAGTATCAACAAAAACAGTAAAATACTTTTTAATCTCATTGAAGGGATAATTGAAATTGCAAAATACAAGGTTGAACAGAACAGGATCATTAAATACCAGAACGATCTTATTGATATTCACCGTAATCTCGTCACTCAACAGCGAGATAAGATATCGTTACAAACCGAAAATATAACTGACAGTATCCGCTATGCCAGTCTCATTCAATCCGCTATCCTTCCACCCAAAGTCCGGATGGAACAAATCATTTCTGACTTCTTCATTCTTTTCAAACCCAGTGAAATTGTAAGCGGTGATTTTTTTTGGATAGAGGAGAAAAGTGGCAAGGTTTTTTTATCCGTTGCTGACTGTACCGGCCATGGAGTACCCGGTGCCCTCATGAGTATGCTCGGGGTGGCATTATTGAATGAAATCATCGTAAAAAATGATATTGAAAAACCGGATGAAATTTTGTTTCAGCTACGCGAAAGCATTATAAAATATTTACATCAAACAGGGAAACCAGGTGAAACCCAGGATGGCATGGACATCTCCCTTTGCGTTATCAATGAAAACAGAGACATGCTGGAATTTTCAGGAGCATTTAATCCATTGTATCTATCGAGATCCGGAAAAATAAAAGAAATAAAAGGGGATCGAATGCCCATCGGGATTCATCTGAAAGGTCAGGTACCCTTTACCCGGCATGAAATAAAAATAAAGAAAAGTGATATTTTATATCTTTTTTCCGATGGTTATATCGATCAATTTGGGGGGGATAATGATAAAAAATTCACCACCAACCGGTTTAAGAAATTATTATCCGATATTTCCCATGAACCCATGGAAAAGCAAAAAGAAATTCTGGATCAAACAATCATGGATTGGATAGACAGGGAGGAACAAACAGACGACATCCTGGTGATGGGGATAAAGATATAAAAACCAATAGCCTAATCGGGTCCCTATCCCCCATATTGAAAAACCGGAGCCACGAATGCACGAATAAAAGACGAATAGTTACACTGCTTCATTCACCAGTTTCAATTCTTTAAACCGGCAGAACCGTTCGAGATCTCTGGTAATGTTTCCATAGCAGGTTACCCGGTGCAGACCGTAGGACCAATTTTTCCAGAGGTTTGTTACGTTTCCATCCACCCTGACCGTAATTTTGGTCCTGCAACCCCGGTCATCCTCCAATGCTACAGGTGTATCCACAATTTCACCGGTGAAATAAGGTATTATCTCTGTTTCAACCAGTTTTGCCTGTGTGACTTTCTGTCCGACCCGCATTTTCACCTGGGGGACAACCCCTTCCTCTCTTTCCATTATTGTTCGCAGGTTATAGGGAGCAGCAGGACCATCCGGGCCATCCATTCTGGTTGAACCCAGGCAGTGGGCTAAAATGATGGTATTGTTGGATTCATCGACCGTTGGATCGCTGATGAAGCCCGGCTTCCCCGACAATCCCTGGAAGAGAATGTGTGTCATGGCACTTTGCAGATCGGATTCACAAATCCCTCCCAATCCCATATCATTCAGTCTGGTAAAACCGATACATGGATATGCAACAGACTGGCAGAGTGGTCCGTGCATGCTGCCGTAGCAGTCTGCTGTAAATACCGTTGCATTCTCTTCATTCACCAGTTTTTCCAGTGCCAGTGCAAGTTTGCAGGAGTTGTATATTTCTTCCGGAAGGGGTTCCACCACGTTCATTGCTCCACTGATCCAGCGGTCTGTTTCTGCCCTTGCCTTTTCTTCACTGATGGAATGATAAGCATCCATTACCCGGGCAAGTTCGATCCGTTTTATCTCCGTCCCGAATTTTTCATTGATGTTTTGTGCGTATTCAGAGAAAGGGTGTGTTGTAAGGTTCAGGATTTTAGCTTCTCTCAAATGATGAATGGCACGAAAGGGTCTGATGGCAGTTGCCAGCTGGGTATAATCACTGGTAAGCATGCATCCCATTTTGGCCCCTAGTGGTTGTTTCTGCAGCTCTCCAAAGCCCACCCATTCGTGTCCTGAGTAGGGCACGGCAAAAACCATGGTTGGTTGGTTCAGAGCAAGTATTTCATCCAGGGCCGGTCGTATCCCGATGTTAAAATGAATGGCCAGAATTCCATCCGCTTCCTTCAATCCTTCTTTTATTTCACCAACCTCCTCCGGAGATGTGATCAGACGATCTACCGTAAACTCAACATCAGATAGTTCATTTTTCAATTCCTCAAAGCGTGATTCATAATGCCGGATTTCATCGTTGAAATCCATATTGGGTTCAGGCCAGAGACCATGTGATGACCCGAGGTACACCCTGGCTACTTTAACTTTTGTTCCCCTGCATCCCGGACTGATCATCTTGTGCAAAGATGGTCTCATGCCAGCTGCAAAAAGACCTGAGCTGCAGAAACAGAGGGTACTCCCGGCAGCCGTGAGCCGCAGGAATTCTCTTCGTTTGATACTGTTTTGCATGCCAACCTCCTGTTTTGAAATGATTAAAAATAACAGATAACAAGTTAATGACTTAATTGCAATTTTTTTTATATATTCAAAAAAACATTTATCCATGGCTGCCAAACAGAACAAATACCAGAACAACATCCATACGGCCTGTTGTCCCTGCAATGAGTTCAATGATCATTCGTCCAAAGGAATAACCAGGAGAAAATTCATACAGGTTACCGGTGGCACTACCTTTTCTCTTGTTGCGTTATCGGGTTTATCCTGGTCAGCACTTGCATCCTTACAAGAAGAGGGCCAGCCGGGCATCCGGCGCAGTCCGCTGGTAGTAAAACCAATCCTTGCTTATTCGACACCGGTCCGCCAGGACCAACGGAGCTGGAGAGCCTGGGGAGGTATACAAACAGAACAGGATGCAAAGGAGGAGGTAATGAGGATTGGTGCCGAATTAAAGGAGCTTCAATCACGGTGTGACTTTCCTGTCGAATTCCTCCCCATTGATCGCGTGCGTGGTCCGGATGATCTGAATGATATCCCTGATCTGGCCTCAGCCGATCTGTATCTGGTTTATGCGGCAGGCGGATGGATGGATACCTTCGACCGGTTGCATCAAATGGAGAAGGATATGATCTTCTTCTGCCGGCACAAGTCAGGCCCGGTCTATTTATGGTATGAGATCATCAGTCCGCGATATCTGCGGCAGCATACCGATAACCTGGCATTAACCGGTGTGAACGATGACGATGTTGTTATCGACAGCCAGGACGAATTGCTCTGGCGGTTACGGGCTTTGTGTGGGTTGAAGAACACCCTGAATACAAGGATTATTGCTATTGGAGGTCCCGGTGCCTGGTCCCAACCGGAAGGAGTTGTACCAAAGCTTACAGAAGATAAGTATAAATTTACGATCCTTACCGTCTCCTATGAGGAACTGGGCGGGTTGATCAAAGAAGCCATGGCCGATAATTCTGCTGTTGCTCGTGCCAGAGAGCATGCTGACCAATACCTCCAAATACCAGGCACCAGCCTGGAGACAAAACGATCGTTTGTGAACAACGGATTTCTCCTTGATGAGATTTTCCGTAAAATGATGAATAAGGCCAATTGCAGGGCAATCACAATCAACGGTTGCATGGGAACGATCATGCCCCTGGCGGAAACCTCTGCATGCCTGACCCTTAGTTTGCTGAATGATGCCGGTTACCTCGCCTTCTGCGAATCGGATTTCGTTGTGATCCCGGCAGGTGTTTTAATGGCTAATATCTCCGGCAAACCGGTATTTTTAAACGATCCCACCTATCCCCATGATGGGATTATAACCCAGGCACACTGTACGGCACCGCGACGGATGGATGGCAAAAAAAGAGAACCGGCAAGAATCCTTACCCATTTTGAATCCGATTATGGGGCAGCACCGAAAGTGGAAATGACTATTGGTCAAACCATCACCAACATTATCCCGGATTTTGCAATGGCCCATTATAAAGGATTGGTGGGTAACATTGTGGATGTTCCCTTTATGGATATTTGCCGCTCCCAGATAGATACCGGCTATAATTACGACAGCAAGGAGCTGGCAAAACAGATGCCCGGTTTTCACTGGATGACCGGTTACGGTGATTATCACCGCGAGATCGGTTACGCACTCAGACGAATCGGAATTGAGTGGGATTGTCTTACTTCATGATCATTGCCTCACTCATTCCGTTTTACACCTTATTTAAGTATTGGCTGTAAAACGATATTCCGGTAGGACACCTTACCGTGATCACCCTGAAGATAAAGGGGCCCCGGAATGAACTCATCAGCGGTAAGTGCTCCGCCTGTCACTCCATACAACGGCTGGTTATCGATGATTTTCGTACCATTCAGGATAACCGTTACGTGCCGGTCACAAAGGGTAATATCCAAACGCTGCCATTCTCCTGCAGGTTTCTCAGCATTGACTGACGGGGTGATGCGACTATAAATAGCACCCATATTATGGGAATCGAGTGGTTTCTGGTAACTGTCAAGAACCTGTACCTCATAGATGCCACGCAGGTAGATTCCTGAGTTGCTGCCTGCCGGTACATTTACTTCAATTTTCAGGTTAAAATCCTCAAATTTCCGGTCTGTCCTGAGATTACCATAACTGATGTGAGAACCGTCTCCCGGTTGAACGGGATCAGTAACCATCACTCCATCTTTCACGGAAAAACCATTCTTCTGATTGGGATTGGTCAATGACCATCCTGAAAGATCTTTCCCGTTAAACAGGGTTATTGGTTTACCAAATTCGAGTGAAGAAAGATCCGGTGCGGGAGGCAAAGGGGGAATTCGCTTCCCCTTGAAATAGGAAGTGCTTAATTTCCCATCACGTCCGGGTGTCAATACTTTTCCAATCATCTCATCGTTCACCATCACACATTCAATCCAGGTGGTGTAGATTTGTTTTCCAACCGGATTACTCCGGGTAATAATCAGCTTATCATTACACATTAACACACTGCTCACCGGCACAACACTACCTCCATACCAAAGAATATCTCCATCCAGGTATCTTTGCTCCTGTCGTATTTCAAGCCATCCTGCGCCATCATCGGGCAAAAAGAGTGCCCAACGTCCTAAAAAAGGATTGCTTTCTGATTGTGAGAAGCCCGTTAAAGGGAGTACCATCAATGTTAATGTTATCAGGGTTAACCTGAATAAATGTTTGTTTGTTTTCATGGCAAGAATCTAGTTAAGGGTAAAAATACAGATGACTTTTATTATAGCGTAAATGTACATATTTTTAACAACATTTGTCCGGTTTTTCCTTAGCTGCATAATCATCTCCTGGAGGTCCCGGGACGGATTTTTTATCTATATTTGAAAATGATGGAAAGCCAGATCCACCGGTAAACTCATCGATAAGCGATTATCCGATGTTGTATCGAATCTGCGATATGTTAGCAGTTTTGATTGGTTCAGTAAATCATTCGATTTATAAACAGTCTATGACCCATAAGGATTCGCCCCGTCCTCAACGCCCAACAACTATCAGAGAGTGGTACAGGTATTATCGGGAGCGGGGATTTGTCAGGTATGTTGGTGTAAATGTTGTAAAGATTATTTTTGCATACACCCTGTTCGTCCTGCTGATTTATTTTATCGGGAAATACCTGATCGATTATGAACGGATCTTCACCTATTTTACAGGGAAGATGAAAGATTCGTTTGTGCTTGCCCTCTTTTTTGCCTCGGAATCTTTTTTAGGACTGGTGCCTGTTGATCTGTTCGTTCTTTGGTCGGTAAAGCATGAAACCCCAATGATTTTTCTGGCTCTGCTTGGGATTCTATCCTATGTGGGAGGGATTATATCCTACGGAATCGGATTGTGGTTTGCCACCCGGCCACGGATAAAAGCCTATTCTGAAAGGAAGTTACAAACTTATATTTCGTTTGTCAGAAGATGGGGAGGTGCATTTATCATCATTGCTGCCCTGTTTCCATTCACTCCCTTCTCAATGGTCACCATCGCTGTCAGTCTGCTGAGGTATCCCTTCAGGTTTTATGTTCTTTTTGCATTAACCAGGCTGGTCCGGTTTGTTGTCCAGGGAATTATTTTCTTCAACGTGTTAAATATCGACACCTGGATCCTCTGATGGTACGATCACATGAAGTCCTTTCGGAACGATTCGCACCTCAATGTTAATCACCGATCCTCCGGCTTCACCGTCATAATGCAAAAAGGTCTGATTTTCGGCAGAGATCTTTGCTTCCTTCACCTTCAGCACTTCATAGAAGGGAGAGGAGGGTAGTTTCCCGGTCACCATGCGAACCCCCAGTTCCCATACCCTGTAACGGGGGAATTTTGAAACGATACAGAGATCGAGCAACCCATCATCGACATCAGCACCGGGTGCGATCAAGGCATTGTTACCGTACTGTGATGCATTGGCGATGGTTATCAGGAAGGCTTCCCGTTCCAACAGGCGTCCATTCATTTCAATGGTATATCGGTGCGGAGTGTATTTATAGAATTCCGACAGGATGATTTTAAAATAGGCAAAGAATCCTCTTTTTTCCTGTCCGGCAAATGAATTACCAACCCTTGCATCAAATCCGACACCGGAGGTACAAAAGAAGGGAACTTCGTTCACCATTGCATAATCCATAACCTGCCAGTTCAATTGATTGATCAACCGGATAGCTTTTCTCGGGGAAGTGGGAATTTTCAGGTGTCTTGCCAGTCCATTCCCTGATCCGGTAGGTACGATTGCCAGGAGTGCCCCGGTATTCACCATGGCTCTTGCCACTTCATTCACCGTTCCATCCCCTCCCACTGCTGCAATGATCCTGCAACCCTGTTCTATTTTCCTGGCGGCTACTTCAGTAGCTTCTCCCGGTTTTGTCGATTCCACTATAAGTGCCTCGAATTTCCGGGGATCGATGGTCTCCAGAATACATCTCCTGATCTGTTTTTTTTGTGACTTACCGGCTGCAGGATTGATTATGAAAGCAATTTTTTCCAAATGAATGACTTTCCAAAATACCCGGTAAAGGTACATTTCAAATCGAAAAAATAAAACCCGATACACCAAATTAGAGCAATCAGCGTTTATTGAAACAGTAACAAAACAGAGTTATCCTGCCGTTCGCAGGTTTTGTTATATTTACAGAAGGGTAAAGTTAGTGGAGATGAAACGTACGATCCATGTTGCATTGATCCTGACCCTCTGTTCTGCATCCTTACAGGGGCAGATTGGAGGAAG
>CAYZVJ010000060.1:11449-18970 GCA_964481765.1 uncultured Rikenellaceae bacterium
TTGCATTGATCCTGACCCTCTGTTCTGCATCCTTACAGGGGCAGATTGGAGGAAGGGCAATCTACGAATTCCTGAATCTACCAAATTCAGCCAACGTTGCCGCACTGGGGGGAAAATCCATTGCCTTGCCCGACAATGACCTCAACCTGGTATTCTATAATCCTTCACTTTTAAATGACACCTTAGATAATGCGCTGGTATTGAATTATGTGAATTATCTTGCCGACATTAATTTCGGTTATTTTTCTTATGCAAAATCAGTTGGTCAACTGGGAACTTTCGCTGCCGGTATTCATTACATACATTACGGGACGTTTATCGCTGCTGATGAAACGGGACAAAAAACGGGTGATTTCAGTGCTTCCGAATACTCCTTCAATCTTTTTTATTCCCGCAGGATCGATTCCCTGTTTTCAGTTGGTATAAATGTAAAACCGATCATATCGAATCTTGAAAAATACAACTCGTTTGGACTCGCCACGGATCTTGGGGTAACCTATTACAACCCCAACAGGCTTTTTACGGCAGCATTGGTATTAAAGAACCTTGGTATTCAGATCTCTACTTATGACGGGGAAACACGCGAACCTCTTCCATTTGAGATCCAGCTGGGTCTATCTCAGAAACTCAAGCATGCTCCATTCCGGATATCCCTGGTAGCGCATAATCTGCAAACCTATCGCCTTACCTATGATAAGGATGATTCCCAGGATCCTGTCAATGATCCCTTTGCCGGTGATTCCGATGAACCGTCCAAACTGGAGGATTTTGCGGAAAACATCATGAGGCATTTGATATTCGGTCTCGAGTTCACTCCCATGAAGAGCTTTACCTTTCGTGTTGGATACAACTATCAACGGCGAAAAGAATTGCAGATCCCCTCGAAAGTATCCACTGTAGGATTTTCATGGGGATTCGGGTTTCAGGTCTATAAATTTCAATTCAGTTATGGCAGGGCGACCTATCATCTTGCCGGTGCATCCAACCATTTTTCTATCAGTACCAACATTGGCAGTTTCTACAAAAAGCCGAAAAATTAGTTGTATTTTTATACCCTTATGGTTTCACCTTATAATCGAATGATCATTGCTGTTGATGGATACTCGTCGAGTGGTAAAAGCACTTTTGCCAGGGCGATTGCAAAAAAGCTGGGATACCTCTATATTGACAGCGGAGCAATGTACCGGGCTGTAACCCTCTATTCTCTGCAAAATGGAATTATTGAAGATCACAACATTGATCTGAAAAAACTTTCCCGGAATGTTGACCGCATTAAAATAGAATTCAGGTTTAACAAACAAACCAGGAGAAACGAAACCTACCTGAATGGCAAGAATGTTGAAGAAGGGATAAGGGGTATCCGGGTTTCAGATCATGTCAGCGACATCAGTAAAATTAAGTTTGTGAGGGAGAAGATGGTTGAATTTCAGCAGGAAATGGGAAAGGATAAGGGAATAGTAATGGATGGTAGAGATATAGGTACGGTAGTTTTTCCGGATGCAGAATTAAAAATATTCATGACAGCAGGTGTTGAGATCCGGGCAGAAAGACGATATAAAGAACTGATTGAAAAAGGATTATCAGTGAGTTTTGATCAGGTCAGGGAAAACATTGTTACACGGGACAGGATCGATGAAAACCGCCAGGAGAGCCCACTGCGAAAAGCTGATGACGCAATCATTCTGGACAACAGTTATATGACGCCCGATGAGCAGATGATCTGGTTTAACGATGTGTTGATCAAGATGGGGTATTATGAAGGTTGAAATTGATAACGATTCCGGGTTCTGTTTTGGCGTGGTCAAGGCAATCCGGATGGCTGAAAGCGAACTTACTAAACGCAGATCCCTCTATTGTCTGGGGGCTATTGTGCACAACAAGGTTGAAGTGGAGAGGCTGGAGTCACTGGGAATAATTACCATTGGCCATGAAGAATTCAGGCAGCTGAGAAACTCCAGGGTTCTATTCAGGGCCCACGGAGAACCGCCCGAAACCTATGAGATAGCAAAAAAAAACAACATTGAGATTATCGATGCCACATGCCCGGTAGTATTGAATCTGCAAAAAAAGATCAAGTGCGGATATGATGAGATTTCCCGGCAGAATGGGCAGGTTGTTATTTTCGGGAAAAAAGGCCATGCAGAGATTATCGGTCTGGTGGGTCAGACAGGAGGCAAAGCCATCATCGTAGAGCAGCCCGAGGACCTTAACCAGATCGACTATACCAAAGCCGTTTATCTCTATTCTCAAACAACCAAGGGAAAAAAGAACTACCAACAGTTTCAGCAGGAGATCCGCAAACGGATGGTTGAAGTCCAGGGAGTTGAAAATATCCATTTTGTCTCTTTTGAAACGATCTGCGGTGAGGTTTCCAACCGTGAACCAAGTTTACGGGAGTTTGCCAGGAAATTTGATGTGGTTCTTTTCGTGAGTGACCGGGAGAGCTCAAATGGTATGATGTTATTCCAGGTGTGCAAGGAGGCCAATCCACGCACGTATTTCATCACCAGAAAGGAGGAGCTGGATCTGGAATGGATTAAGGGTGCACGGTCAGCTGGAGTATGCGGTGCAACCTCAACTCCGAAATGGATCATGGAGGAAGTGGCAAACCGGATCCGGGAGATCGCCAATAATCAAAAACCAGATAAGTAAAGTTCATGAAATTTTCATACTTTTATTTCCCGACATAAATACCAGGACTAAAATGGCAACAATTAAACGGATCGGGGTTTTAACTTCTGGTGGAGATGCACCGGGCATGAATGCTGCAATCAGAGCCGTTACCCGTACAGCGATCTATCATCAACTGGAAGTGATTGGCATTCGTCATGGCTACCAGGGTTTGATCCAGGGGCATTTCAAGGTGCTGAAAGCATTCAGCGTCAGTGATATCATCCAGAAGGGTGGAACAATTCTTAAAACCGCCCGTTGTGAAGCGTTTACAACTCCTGAAGGCAGGAAAATTGCTTACGATAACCTTGTAAGACAAAGTATTGATGGAGTGGTTGTGATTGGTGGTGACGGATCATTCACCGGTGCCCGGATCTTTAACGAAGAATACAACATCCCCTTTATCGGGATTCCCGGAACCATCGACAACGATATTTTTGGAACGGATTACACTATTGGGTATGACACTTGTTTAAATACAGTCATTGAAGCCGTAGATAAGATAAGGGACACTGCCAGTGCCCATAACCGGTTGTTTTTTGTGGAAGTGATGGGTGCTGAAGCCGGATTCATCGCTTTGTATAGTGGCATTGCTACCGGTGCGGAAGCCATTCTGATACCGGAAATAAAAGACCAGGCAAAAATCCTTAAGCAAACACTTGAGACCGGTTTTAAGCGAAGAAAATCAAGCAGCATCATTATCGTGGCTGAAGGGGATGACGAAGGAGGTGCATTTAAAATAGCAGAAAAAGTGAAAGAGGATTTCAAAGATTATTCTACCCGGGTCACTGTACTGGGTCATATACAACGTGGGGGGTCTCCTTCCGCGCAAGACCGTGTTGTTGCCAGTCGTCTTGGACATGCTGCTGTCGAAGCATTGCTTGATAACCAAAAAAGTGTGATGGTCGGGTTGCAAAACGATGAGGTTGTCCTGGTCCCGTTTCGCAAGGCAGTTAAATTGCACAAGGATGTGAACCGTTCCCTGCTGGAAATAGCAGATATTCTTTCAATATAATACCGGCTTCAATTGCATTAATGGTTTGCTGATCTTCAGAATTTCAGACTAATGGACCAGCCGTCACTCTATGCGGATGTATTGCTTCCACTCTCTCTGCCTGTACTGTATACCTACAGGATCCCTGATACGTTCAGAAAAAGGATAAAACCCGGTATGCGGGTTTCGGTGCAATTTGGACCGAAACGTATCTATGCCGCCCTGGTTAAAGAAGTCCATACCAGGAAGCCCGGTTCCCACACCACGAAAGATATCCTTTCAATCCTCGATGAATCACCGGTGGTTTTGGAAATTCAGTACCGGTTCTGGGAATGGATCGCCGGTTATTATCTCTGTGCTGAAGGAGAGGTAATGAAAGCAGCGCTTCCATCCGGCCTGAGGCTTGAAAGTGAATCGAAAGTATATCCGGATCCGGATTTTCAGTGTATCGAATCCCTGTCTGATGATGCATCAAGGTTGCTGAGGATCATTGATAAAAATGGCGTAAGCATCAATGAGATTACCCGGGGCAAGAGTAAAAAAAGCGGCGTAGCTCTGATCAACGAACTGATACTGAAACGAGCCATTTTCACCGAAGAGCAATTAATGGAACGGTACCAGCCAAAACGGGTAGCCTATATCAAACTGGATCCTGACATGACGGAGGATAAGCTGAATGATATTCTGGATAATCTTACCAGGGCACCCAGGCAACAGGAAATGATCCTGAAATTTGTTGACAAAACAACTGTTTTCAGTGATTCCGGAGTCCGGGAATTAGAGAGAGCCACCTTCCTGAGAGAGTCAAACGGATCTGCAGCTGCTCTGAATGCCCTGGTAAAAAAAGGGATCATGGTTCAGTACCGGAAAGAGATTGGCAGGCTTACTCATGCTGTTGAAACAGGTTCTGCCAATCTGAAAAAACTGACATCCGTTCAGGATTCAATTCTCCATGAGATTAAGGCATCCCATGAGGTGAACGATGTTGCTTTGTTACATGGAGTAACCTCCAGTGGAAAAACGGAAATTTACATGCACCTGGTCGATGAGCAGTTAAAATCCGGGAGACAGGTGCTTTATCTTTTACCGGAAATTGCATTGACCACGCAGATTATACAACGTCTTCAACGCGTTTTCGGATCAGCGGTTGGTGTTTACCATTCCCGTCTTAACGATGCCGAACGGGTGGAAATCTGGCTCAATGTGCTCCAAAAAGAGGAAAAGGATGCTTTCCGGATTATCCTGGGTGCCCGTTCAGCTTTGTTCCTTCCGTTTTCAAACCTGGGACTTATCATTGTGGATGAGGAACATGAAAACACCTACAAACAGCAGGATCCTGCACCGAGGTATCATGCAAGGGATGCAGCGATCATGCTTGCACAGATGCATTCAGCCAGGGTTGTACTGGGAACGGCAACACCTTCTCTTGAAAGCTATTATAATGCCAAAACCGGCAAGTTCGGGTTCGTTGAATTAAAGGAGCGTTTTGAGAAACTTGATCTGCCGGAGATCATCATTGCTGATCTGCATGAAGCATACAGGAAACGGGTGATCCGGTCTCATTTTACACCCCAGTTGATGAACGCCATCGAGGAAGCACTGGAGAAAAATGAACAGGTATTGTTGTTCCAAAACCGTCGGGGATTCTCCCCTTTTATCGAGTGTGAAGAGTGTGGTTTTATACCCAGGTGCAAACACTGTGCTGTGAGCATGACGTATCACAGGGAGATGAACCGGCTGGTTTGTCATTATTGCGGTTACAGTTACGATAACCCGGGAACCTGCAGCAATTGCGGAAGCCCTATGATCAAGACCAAAGGATTCGGAACAGAAAAGATTGAAAAGGAGATCGCTCATTATTTCCCGGAGGCACGCATTGCACGAATGGATCTGGACACAACCCGGAAGAAAATGTCATATGAACGGATTATCCATGACTTTGAGCAGCGTAAAATACAGATCCTCGTTGGCACACAAATGATTTCCAAAGGTCTGGATTTTAAGAATGTGTACGTTGTTGGTATCCTGAATGCTGATAACATGCTGAACTTTCCGGATTTCAGAGCCTATGAGAGAAGTTATCAGTTGATGTCTCAGGTAAGCGGAAGGGCTGGCAGGACAAAGAAGCAGGGAAAGGTAATCGTTCAAACCTCAAAACCCGACCACCCCATTATCCGTGATGTTGTTCGCCATGATTACGATCACATGTTCAGGGATCAGTTAAAAGAGAGAAAGAGTTTCAGTTATCCTCCCTATAGCCGTTTGATCCGGATTTCCCTGAAGCATTATGATAGCGCTAAACTGGACAGGGCATCCCTGGAGCTTGCCCGCAGGTTAAGAGAAGTGCTGGGCATGAGAATACTGGGTCCTGAGGCACCCATCGTTAACAGGATTCAACGAAAATACATAAAGATTATCCTCATCAAGATTGAGAAAAGTAAAAAAAGTACTCAGTTTAAAGGAATGGTGATGGATTGCATCAGGGAGTTTGAGCAGCTTGTTTCTTACCGTTCTGTCCAGGTCATTGTCGATGTCGATCCAATGTAAGTGACCTGTTGGTTTTTATTAATTGCTCCAGAAAATATATCTTTGTTCCTGCCACGAAAATTTTATAACCCGTGAAAAGCAGTGAAATAAAAAAAGTGTTCAAATCGTTCGGGGATTACCGTATCCTGATCATTGGTGATGCAATGCTTGATGCTTACATGTGGGGGAAGGTGGACCGGATATCACCCGAAGCCCCGATCCCGATTATCGCCAGCACAAACTTAGAAAACCGTCTGGGGGGTGCAGCGAATGTTGCATTAAATATCAGATCCATGGGAGCTATCCCATACCTCTGTTCGGTGATCGGTGATGATGATAAGGGAGAGATACTGCTTCAGCGACTGGAGATGAGAGGAATCCCTTCTAAAGGGATCATTAAAAATCGGGAACGAAAAACCACGGTTAAAACCAGGATCATCAGTAACAATCAGCATCTCCTCAGGATCGATGAGGAAGAGAGCTCTCCTGTCGGTGAGCATCTGGAGAAGGACCTGTTGCAGAAAATTACCGGCATTCTTGACGGCTATTCAATACAGGCTGTTGTTTTTGAAGACTACGATAAAGGAGTGATTACACCATTCCTTATTGAAGAGGTAACCCGGAGGGCTAAAGAGAAAGGGATTCCTGTGCTGGCAGATCCCAAAAAGAGGAATTTTCATCACTACAGGAACGTCGATCTGTTCAAACCCAATTTCAGGGAGTTGAAAGAGGGATTGAATCTGACCATTGATAAAACGGATACAAAAGGAATCGTGGATGCGATCAAGCCACTTCATACCGATTGGAAGAATAAGCTGGTATTCATTACACTTTCCGAGCTGGGTGTATTGATCAGCGATGGTCAGAAACATTATTCTTTGCCGGCTGAGGTGCGGGATATTGCGGATGTTTCGGGTGCCGGGGATACCCTGATCGGTGTATCCAGCCTGTTTCTCGCTGCCGGATTTTCTCCAAAAGATATTGCCGGGATAGCAAATCTGGCCGGTGGACTGGTTTGTGAAAAGGTTGGTGTAGTTCCTGTCGACAAGGATGATTTGTTGGAGGAGCTGTTGATCCGGAATATTAATGGTTATCTATGGTGAGCGTGGGTGTATTGAAAAAATAGTATTTTTGCGTGAGAAAATTTTCAGCCTTTTCTGCCAGGTGGCGGATACGGCTGATACAAACCGCCTTCGCTACCACCTTCGTTAAAACTTCGGTGGTCATGAAAGCTACGGCGGTCACAGCGGGGTGTAGCCCCGCCGATGGCGGGATAAACTCCGCCCGGTAGCGCGTGGCGCCTAGGTCGGTAAGGTTTGTTCTTATTGTAT
>CAYZVJ010000061.1:0-16392 GCA_964481765.1 uncultured Rikenellaceae bacterium
GAAGAAGCCCTGCACATGCAGGTGTATTGTGCTGTTCGTGAACTGCATTCCTTCACACTCTTTTTCTTTGCCATAATAAGATAATATATGAACGCCAGTCTTTCACTGATTGATAACGGTCTTCGGTTCATGTAATAAAGATAACGAAACTTAAGAAGGCCTTTAATATCGGATGGATCGATTGGAAGATTGGAGTTTCAACCGATATTTAAAAATTCATTTACAGATAATAACTCGGGCTAATTCGTAATCAGCCAGACATTATTATTCATACTCTGCCGGGAAATCTCTTTACATTTACGGATGGCATAATAACCTGCAAGGAGATTTATCAGATTGTCGCAGTAGATTGGTGTCCGGATCTCAATATGATAAAACCTGAGATCGGGATTATATGAACCATTTATCAGTATCTCCTCATCTTCTTTTATTTTTAGTCCAAATCTCCCTGTTCTTACAACATAATCCGGCTCATTTTTCAGTAGGATCCTGTTTCGGGTTAAAATGGCAATCGTATCCTCATTTACCGAATTGTAGAAAACGAATGATCTATTCCACGATTTTTTAACGATATACTGGTAAGTGTCACAATCAATTACTTCTGTTCTGTTTTTCCTGTAAATTTTGGCTATCGTGCTCAGGTTATCATCCTTCAGTTCAAGAACACTATTCCTGAAGAAATACTTTTTCATTTCACAGGTTAAAATATTTTGTGCCTTTCCTGGCAGGGTAAATATAAATCCACCCATGACCAATAGAATCCATATTACTTTGCGTTTCATTTTCGCTGGTTTTTATTTTAAAGACACTGAAATAATGACAGGGTTGCTTTGTTGGTGAACTAGTATCTCTCTGTAACTGGTTATGTCTGGTCCCTCATATCTCGGGGCATCACCTGATTCTTTTGTATTCAAAGGTATACGTCTGGGTTTTATCAAAGGAGAATTCCCAATGGATCTGTGTTACATTACCATATTGGTCATAGCTAAAACTTATGTCAGCAGTATAACCATCCACACTAATAAAATGACCGGCAGTAATGAATCCAGCATCATTATGAAAGAAATCGATTGTCCCGGTAAGCCATGAATCGAAATTCTCATAGATCCCCTTCGTCAACCATCCTTTTTCGTTGTAGGCATATTGCTCGCTCCCTGATATTCCGTCGGACCGCTTAAAGGATCTTTGGAGCAGCCGCCTGTTTCCATCAAAGGCGTATGTAAATTCCGCGGTGAGCCCGTTGGGATATTCACGAAACGATCCGGTAAGCAAACCGTTGTCATCATATCTGTAAGAGGTCACTGTCCTAAACGTATCGGACCGTTCAAACACTTTCTTCACCAATCGACCATCCTCCCCGTATTCATAGTATGATGGCCCGCCCATTTCTTTATTAAAATCATATTCCTCTTTTACTATTTGAAAATCAGCTGTATTGGTAATGAATACGTTGGAGGATGCGAAGGATGGTGGAGTTTTCACCTCACACTCCTCATATTCATAGATGAAATGCTGACTCCAGCCATTCTGAAATTCCGATGCAACAGTCCGGCTGAGAAAAAAAACGAAAACAAGGCAGGGGACTAATAATATTCTAAAGCAGGTTGATTTCATTTGCAGAATGACTACTGGAGTTGTTCAAAGTATTGCTTTTGCAATGCGATAACGTGCTTTTTAAAATCGGGGAACCGTTCCCAGAGTTCCTTATCACACTCTTCCAGTTCCAGGCATTCAATACAACAATCCAGCCCTCTTTCGATCACGCATTTGCGGACCGTGCAGGTCATTTGCACAACGCCTTCCGGTTTATCTACCGCCTTACAACCGAAGCAGAAAATTTTCTCCGGGTCAAAATCAACATCAAATCGTTCCTTGATTTTCCACAATTCGTATGCTTCTTTCTTCAGTTCGGTATCATTCTCCAGGGATGCTTTCAGGAACTGGCAATCATCCGGGCATGTATACCCGCAGTACATCAGTTTTTTCGGATCGATCTTTTCCCCTTCAGCAAATCGTTGGAAATGGTCAAGTGCAGATAGTTTTGAGCAGATAAGTAGTCCGCATCCTGTAAGTCCTGCCATGGAACACCTGGTAAGAAATTCACGGCGGTGTAGCTTTGGTTTCATGGGTTGGAATGATTTATCGGTTAATTAACCGGTTATCTGCTGTGGTTTGAGAACCAGGCAGCATGAATCAGTACCAAGATTGATACCAATCATTGCATAGTATTGATTATGTATGGTTTACAGAATATATTGAATTGTGAAATCATGTAAATTTGTATCGAAACTGGACAGGGATTGTTCAGAATCGTTCATTTTGTCATTCACATCTCAAATGTCCGGTTCCCATCCCGTTTCATAGGTTCGGGACCACAATTTCATGGCTGTTTCATCCTGAAGTATATGACCATTCAGGGGATCGGTATGCAGAGCATGGTCAGTGCGTTGTGCAATATTTCCCAGGTGACACAAGAGGGTGCTGATATGACCCGTCTTGATATCCAGGTTCAACGGGTCTCCTCTTCTGATGCCGTTCAGGAAATTATTGATATGAAGGGCATCCAGTCTCTGTCCCGGGCCCACTTTATTCTGAGGGTCATTCTCAACAGAATCCTCTTTTGCACGGATGAGTTTATTCTCCATATCATAGATTGCATAGCTGTTATTTCTCATGACCAATGCTCCCTGGTCACCATAAAAAATAATTCCATAACCGGAACCTTCCACTCCGTATCCATTGCAGCTCCTTCCTTCCCATGTCATTGACTTGTTTTCCTCAAACTCAAAGCCAACAACCTGTGTATCCGGCGTTTCCCAATCATCCGTGAAATGATATCTGCCTCCGGTAGAAACAACCTTAACGGGATAATTAACATCAAGTCCCCATCTCATCAGGTCGATGGAATGGGTTCCGTTATTACCTGCCTCTCCTGTACCCCAGTGCCAGAACCAGTGCCAGTTATAGGGATGGATGTTGTCCTTGTACTCTTTTCTCGGAGCCGGTCCCTGCCAAAGGTCGAAATCCAGGTAGTCAGGAACGTCGATTACTTTACCGATACCGATTGAAGGACGTATATTGGTATACCATCCTTTGGCGAAATAAGCCCTTCCGATCGTGCCATTTCGCACCTCCTCAATCCCTTCGATTATCACCGGCCAGGATCTCCTTTGCGCTCCCATCTGGACCTGCCGATTATATTTCAGGGAAGCCTTCACCATCATTTCTCCTTCGTTCGGATTATGGCTGCATGGTTTTTCAACATATACATGTTTTCCTGCCATACATGCCAGTATGGTGGCGGGTGCATGCCAATGGTCAGGAGCAGCGATCACAAGCGCATCCACTGATCCGTCATCCAGAATCTTCCTGAAATCCTTTTCCCCTTTTGGTCGTTTCTGCTGGATTTCAGAAACGCTTTTGATGCATTCATTCCTGTATCTTTCATCCACATCACAGATATAGGCAACTTCCGTGTCCATCTGCCGGGCAAAATTGACAGCCAGTTCCTTACCACGGCTTCTCACTCCCATTACTGCAACGATTACCTTACTGGTCGGTGAACCGGTTGATAAGACCGTCAGGGGATGGGGTAATATAGTCAACCCAACTCCCGTTGAGCCGGTTACTTTGATGAAATTCCTTCGACTAAATTTTTTCATGACTTTATAATTTTTATTCCTGTTCGTATCAGGATGACAGACCTATTAGCCTTAAGGGATTGTGGATCCCTACCCTTTCCAGTTCTTCGTCGTTTAACAACCCGGTTGCATCCAGGTAATCAATGCATTGCTTCATGGTTGCAGAGGATCCTGCGAGATATCCTGTTCGTGGAATGTAAAGTCGTCCTCCCCGTTCAAGGCGAACAACTTGGCCATACGTTTTGTATTTACCAGGTTTCAATCCTGCAACCGGCGATGAATCGCTAACGACAATAATTCTGTCCGCACCTTTTGTCCTGATAATGGTTTTCAATAGCGGAAGTGGCAGGTGATGACCATCTGTTATGATCATGGCTATCAGATCATCATTGGCTATTCCTGCGACAAGGGGATTATCGTGCCTGGCTATTCTTTTTGGAATTCCGTTCCCGAGATGAGTGAGTGCTTTTGCACCGGCTTCAACAAGTCTCTGCAAATCTTCCCATGTTGCATCCTGATGTCCCAGTGAAACGGTCACTCCACGTTGTGCTGCATACCTGCATAGTTGTTCAGCTCCCGGCAGGTCTGCTGCCAGGGTCAGTATTTTGATTTTTTCCCCTGCCAATTTCATGAACCGGTCAAAGAGAGGAATATCTGGCAGGATGATCGAAGTGGTTTCATGGGCACCCCGTATCCCCGGTGTTCCCGATATGAAAGGTCCCTCAAGGTGCATTCCGGGAATGTGATCCTTTATTTCAGGAAGCTCCATTGCACGGGCCAGTAATGGCAGATTGCGTTCATACACCTCCAATGGGCTGGATATGATTGTTGGCAAATATCTTATCGTTCCCTGATGTATCAATTCCCTGGTAACAAGTACAATTTCCTGAAGAGTCAGATCCGGTGATGAAAAGTCAATCCCTCCAAATCCATTTACCTGAAGATCGACAAATCCATTTCGCTCCATCTTGTATTCAATTGATTTTCTGTTTTTTTTGTGTTAACATTGAGGCAGAATCATGGTCCAGGTAGATTGTGCAGCCTGAATGTTCCTGCAGCACCGACGCAGGATACTGGTTGGAGACTTCCCTCTCCAGGCAATTTTTTACGGCGCTGGCTTTCCTTTTATCCGGCACCACACAGATTATACGCCTCGATTTCATGATTTGGCTGATTGACATGGTGATTGCCTTTTCCGGAACCTCCTTCAGGGTTTTGAACCACCCTTCACCCAGTTGCTGCTGCCGGCATATCCGGTCCAGGGTAACAAGAATAAAGGGTTCTTCGGTGGTAAAATCAGCCGGTGGATCGTTAAACGCCAGGTGCCCGTTTTCGCCGATTCCTGCAAGCACCAGATCAACAGAAACAGAGGATAGGCTTTTCCCTAACCGCTGACACTCTTCGTTCGGGTCGCTGCTCTCTCCGTCTATCAGGTACACCTTTTTCAAGGGACGAACCTTATCGATTATCCGATCCTGAATGTATCTCCTAAAGCTGGCAGGATGGTCTGCCGGAATTCCGATGTATTCATCCAGATGAAAAAGCACAACTTTTGTCCAATCTATGCCTGGTTTTCCGACCAGGTATTTCAGCATTTCAAACTGGCTGGTTCCTGTAGCGAAAACAAGGATTACTCTCCCGTTAACCCGGATGGCATTCTCTATTATACCGGCTGCATCAGATGCTGCTTCTTTTCCAAGCTCTTCCCTGTTTTTGTAAATCCTGATGTTCATGGTACGGGTGTTAACCAAAGATCGTCATTTGTTAACAATTAACCAATTTTCAGGATGGATCAGGCCAGAAGGATAATGAGTCCGGCAGAAACCCGGTTAATACAACGTAATCGATGGCAATTATGTCCTGTTCAGTAATTTATCCGTTGCAATACACACTAACGTTGCAGGCTGGTTGATGGAACATTTCAGGGGAATTTGCATCTTTCCAGTAGCTGATCCATCCAAAGACACCTTTTGGTTACTCCATGCTATTCATGGCATTTTGAACGATTTCCTCGACACTGATCCATGCTCCTTCCCTTTTTTTACTCTCTTCGGCAGCCTCCATAAATGCGAGGATCTCCAGGGTTTCATCTGGAGAAACAGGAGTTTCTCCTGTGCTGAAAAACCGTAAAATAGCCTGGACCAAAGGGGCGTAGCCCTCATAGGGACCAAGATGCCGGATTCCGGTTAAACCGAATGCAATCCCTCCATAATCGTGGAATCCCTCTTTAATGCCCCTGAAGGTACCGATCTTGTCACCTTCCCATCGTCCTGTAATAAGATCCATATGGGAAGAAGACAACCTTCTGACTGAGAGGCATCCGGTTTGCATAACGGTGAATAAAAGCTCAACACCATGTATCCCATACCAGAACAGGTCCGGATGAGTAGGTTCGATGATCATAGGACTATAGGTCTCTGCCCCAATGATTTCACCGGTACCTTCACCTTTCCTGGACTCCCGTGCTCCCGGGCAATAACGCAGAGAGGAGGATGAAAACAGCGGGGTTTTGTACTTTTCTGCCAGCTTGAAAATCTTCATTGCATCTGCCAGGGACACTGCCATGGGTTTATCGATAAATAAGGATTTTCCGGATTCCAGTACCGGTATTGCCTGTTCGAGATGAGGTCTTCCGTCATTTGTTTCAAGCATCACAAAATCCACCTGTGTTAATAATTCTTCGATCGAATTGACGATAGTTACACCCATCTTTCTGATTTCATCGGTATAGCCAGGGATCCGGCTTACGCTTGATTCAATGTCGGGACTGCCTTTCGGGTAGGCTGCAATCACCCGGAACCCATCTGTTCCCTCATTCGCAGGAGCATTAATCAGCTGGGTAAATGCGATGGAATGGGAAGTATCCAAACCGATAATCCCGATTCTTCTTTTGTCAGAAGGTGTTGCAAAAACCGGGTTGAAACGGAACGATAATCCCAATCCAGCCAGGGCACTCTGGCGAATAAATGATCTGCGCCCCGGATTTTGTGGATCTGAATTTTCCAATGGTGACATGATGGATAGAAAAATGTTATAAAATAGTTATCATTCTTCGATATAACGAATCGAAAAATAAAGATAGCAATCAATTTTTATCCAGATAATACCAGAGATATAAAACTTTAGGAAAGTCCGAAAAACCATGCTATCTTATGGTCTGGTGCAGGACTCACCTACCACATGCATTCACACAGTCATGGCTCATAAGATCGTTCACAAGTTCACTAAGTTCCGGTCCATGCATCGTTTTCGCATTGAATAATTTGGTAGTTGGACCGGGTTTCTTTACATATTCACTCCCCGGGCTCTGCCCGGGGCTATTGTAATTCAACTCATCAGAGTTGTTATGGTATTTCTTCTTTTCTTATTTATGTCCAGCGATTTATTCGGGCGAAGTTGGAAGTGTAACGAAGAAGTGGACCGAGTAACAAGCACCGGACAACAAGGGCTATTTTTTTCTCTTAGTCTATTAATCCTTGTCTTTCCATCTTTGCCTTTATTCGTCAGACCAACTTGCTACTACACTATCCAGTGCTTAGTGGTCAGACGAAAAAAATCCTTTTTACCGTCTCAAAGTCTCTCAGTCACTTCGTCAATTCTCTCCCTCTTATCGTCCCACAGTCTCCTAATCACAAAATCCATTATCCTTCTTCCCTTATCCTTATCCAATTCCATGCTCTATGCTCTTTGCCCCATGCCTAATGCTTTTTGCTCATTCATACCGTAAGCTTTCCACGGGGTTTTCCCGGGCGACCTTAACGGATTGATAGCCGACAGTCAGCAGTGCTATAAAGAAGGCAAGGGATCCTGCCACCAGGAATACCCAGGTGCTCTTATCTACCTGGTAAGCAAAAGCCTCCAGCCACTTTGTGATTCCATACCAGGCTATCGGGCAGGCAATGATCAGTGCTATCAGGATCCATTTTGCCAGATCGTATGAAAGGAGGAATACAATATTCGAAATCAGGGCACCATTGACTTTGCGGATCCCGATCTCCTTGCGTCTTTTTTCAGTCATAAAAGAAGCCATTCCAAACAATCCTATCGATGCAATAGTTATGCCCAGAAGGGTAAACAAAAATACCAGGCTGGTGAGCTTCTCCTCGCGGTGGTACTGGGTATCGAAATCCATGTCCAGGAAAAAATGATCGTAGAGCTCGTTTGGAAACTGCTTTCGAAAAGTCTCTTCAATCCGTTCCAATGTTTGGCTTAACCCTCGCGTATTCAGAGAAAGTGTGATATAGCGGTAATCATCCTGAAACAGGAAAATGCCGAGGGGTTCGATCTTTGACTGCAATCCCACGTAATGATAATCCTTTATAATCCCAAGAATGGGTTCTGCGTCGTTCATAGTGTGAGTCATCGCTTCTTCAGGCGTCTCCCATCCAAATGCCCGTGCAGCAGCAAGGTTCAATACCATACCACTATTGGAGCTATCGCTCAGTAATTTATCAAAGCCTCTTCCGGCAATAATTTCTATACCATACAATCCCAGGTAATCATGGTCCACGCCCATACAATTCAGCAGTTTCGTATTGGTTTCTTCTTCTCCCGAAGGCCATTGCCTCCATAAATATTTCCAGCGACCGGGAACACTGGATGAGAAAGCAGCCTCTTCCACATTCGGTATCTCCAGGTATTCTGATTTGATCCTGTCACAATTCGCCCGGATAACCCCTTCCCTTGGAAACTGAATTATAAATTTCTTTTCAACAGAAAAACCGAGGGGTTGGTTTTTCATATAGATCAATTGCCTGTAAACCATAATGGATCCAATAATCAGTGTAATTGAGATAACGAACTGACCGATAACCAGTATTTTTCGGATATTCAAGCTGGTAACCTGTTCACCGATCCATCCTTTCAGCATATAAACCGGTCTGAACGAGGAAAGAAATAGCGCAGGATATAACCCTGCCAGGATTCCAATGATGGCAATCAATGATACCAGATAAAGGATATAGGTCAGGTTGAGGTATTGAATAGTAAACCGGACTTCAGTAATCCTGCTAAAGAGTGGCAACGTAAACTCAAGAAGGAACATTCCAACAATATGAGCAATGAATGCAATAATCAGGGATTCACCAAGAAACTGTTTAATAAGGTCTTTACGCGATGCACCAACTGTCTTCCTGATGCCAACTTCGACCGATCGGTTAACAAACCGTGCTGTGGAGAGATTCATAAAATTCATGCAGGCGATCAATAAGATCAATAATCCGATGGCAATAAAGACATGCACGTACAGGGGATTTCCGGGAGGAGAAAACTCCCATATGTAGTTTGAATGCAGGTGTATACTTTTTATGGGTTGGAGAAAATGGATTTCTTTCTGCCTGATCAATTCATCATCCTTTCCCAGCAGCCGGTCAGTCACTTCATTGAGTCTTTTCTCAAACGTTTCATGATCATAACCCGGTTTCAGTTTTACATAGGTTGGGACATACCAACCGGTTCGCATGTGTTCATTCACCTCTCCATCCAACCAGGTTTGCCAGGAAAGGAGCATGTCGAATTGCAGGTGTGTATTTCCAGGCAAATCATGGAATACACCGGTTATTTCATAATAATTGGTATCAATTTTTACCGATTCTCCAATGGGATCACTTTCCCGAAAGAGGCTTACTGCAAATGTTTCAGAAATGATTGCTGTGTAGGGTCTGTCCAGGGCATTTCCCGGATCTCCTGAAATAAATGGAATTGAAAAAATCTGCAAGATTTCAGGTTCAGCAAGAAAGGGTTCCGTCATTTGTATATTATCCCCATACTTCACTGCTACTTCACGTTGCCAGCCAAATCTTCCGGCTGCTTCCACTTCTTCATATCCATTCTGAAGCTCTTCTCCAATCTGCACATTGGTTGCGGCAAATCCGGTTTCTTTCCCTTCGGAGAAACTGCTATGAGCGATCCGGAAAATCCGGTCTGCGTCGTCATGAAACGCATCGTAAGTAAGTTCATGCTGCACAAAAAGAAATATGAGCGTGATGCTGGTGATTCCGATCGCTAATCCACTGATATTCAACAATGAAATCCACTTCTGGCGAATCAGGTTACGGAAGGCGGTTTTGATATAGTTTTTTAACATGGTAGTTTCTGGTTTCTGTTCTCATCTCTCCATTACAGTTCTACAATAGCGATATATCATAGTCTGGTGCATTTCGGTCCATGTATCGTTTTTGCATTAAATAACCATGAAGTTGGACCGTTTGTATTTGGATATCCGCTCCCCGGGCTCCGCCCGGGGCTATTGTAATTCAACTCCTTCAGAGTTGTTAAGGCATTTCCTCATTTTGCCCTTTATTCGTCAGACCAACGTTCTCACGCACAATCCATCGCTTAGTGGTCAGACGAAGAGCATTCTGCTCATCGTCTCATCGTCTCTCAGTCACTAAGTCTCTTCGTCACTTAGTCTCTTCGTCACACAGTCACCCCCTCTCCCCCTCACCCCCGCTCACAATCTCAAAGTCTCATTCATATCGCAAACTATCCACCGGATTAGTCCGGGCTGCTTTCAGGGCCTGATAACCTATGGTCAAATAGGAAATGACCAGAACGATACCGACCGCCAAAAGGAATATCCACCAATTCAGGCTGGTCCGGTAGGCAAAATCATTCAGCCAAACCCTGCAGCCCCACCAGGCAAGTGGACTTGCAATGATAAAAGCAACCAGGATAAGCAGGGTAAAGTCCCAGGTCATCAGGAAGAACAGGGAAACCGCAGTGGCACCGTTTGTTTTTCGAATACCAATTTCTTTTCGCCTGTTCTCAAGGGTATAGGATGCCATACCAAACAGTCCCAGACAAGCAATAAATATGGCAAGCATGGTGAACAAAGTCACCAGGACACTCTGTTTTTCTTCCTTCAGATATTGGGCTTCAAAATCTTCATCCAGGAAGAAGTAATCAATAACCGAATCGGGAAACAGCTCTTTGTGTTTCTTCCTGGTAAAATCAAGAACATCATTCACACGGTGTTCCTCGAAAACAAGGGTCAGGTACCTGAAATCATCCTCAATCAGGAATAACCCAAGGGGTTCAATTTCCGACTGGAGTCCCTTGAAATGATAATTCTTCAAAATTCCCCTGACCGGATTTGCATTTTGATTAATGGTTTTCTGTAATGCTTCTTCGTGTGAATTCCAGCCAAAGACCGACAGGGTTGCCTCATTCACCAGGAATCCCCGGTTGCTCTCGGGGCTAAGTTCCTCATGAAAGGGTTCACCGGCAATGACCTGCAGTCCGTAAATGGAAATAAAATCGAAATCAGCCTGGAGGCAATTGACCATTTTCGTATTTGATTCCTTTTCTCCCGTTGGCCACAATCTCCAGAAATACCTCCACCTGCCGGGTACACTGGAAGAAATGGTTGCAGCTGCAATTCCGGGATGTTCCAAAAACTCATTTTTAACCCGCTTATAATTATCATACAAGACCTTCCCCTCCGGAAGCTGAAGAACCAGTTTCTGCTCCTTGATAAAACCAAGGGGTTTATTCTTCATGTAGATCATCTGTTTCTGAATAACCAGGGCAATGATAACCAGTCCAACCGATACAGTAAACTGTCCTGTTACCAGTATCTTTCTGAAAAGCAATCCCTTCTTTGACGGATTCCATCCTCCTTTAAATACATCCACCGGATTGAAGGAGGAGAGAAAGAATGCAGGATAGGATCCTGCCAGCAGACCCAACGTGATGATGATAAAAAGAATAAATAACAATGTCACCGGGTCGAGATAGTGGATAGTAACAGGGATACCACTTAACCTGACGATCACCGGGAGGAAGATTTCGACCAGGAACATTGCAATAATGTGAGCAAAAAAGGCCATCAATAAAGTCTCTCCAAGGAATTGCCGGATGAGGTTTGTCCGCGTTCCGCCAAATGTTTTTCGCACACCAACTTCTTTTGCCCGGTTGATAAACCGGGCTGTTGACAGGTTCATAAAATTAAAACAGGTGGTAAAGAGGATAAGAATGCAGATTCCAATAAACGCATATACCATGGTTGGATTTCCGGGTGGTTCAACCTCCCACCGCAGGTTGGAGTAAAGATGGATGTCTGTAAGGGGTATCAGGAAAAGGGTCATTATCTCTCCCCGCGTATCCTGTAAGTTCATGTTGAGTTCATTTCCCAGGTTTTCAATCTTCTTTTCGAATACTGCTGGGTCTGCCCAGGAAGCCAGCTTTATATAGGTTGGGAGGTGATTAAATGCCCTTATCTCCTCTGGCATATCATAAACAATATCGGTCGTAATCTCTGAAATCATTATCTCAAATTTCATGTGCGTATTGGGAGGAATATCCCGGATCACTCCGGTAACTTCAAACCGGTTGGTGTCGATCTCGATGAATTTTCCCAACGGATTCTCGTCTTTAAAATATTTATGAGCCATACGTTCTGTAAGCAATGCAGTAAACGGTTTTTCAAGTGAAGCCGGATCGCCTTCAACTACCGGAATGGTTAATACGTTAAAAAGCCCGGGTTCCACCGGTCTGATGTTATCTTCCTTGAAGGACTGCTCTTTGTAACGGACCGTGGAGGATCTCCAGGAACCAAACCGTCCCATCGCTTCCACCTCTTCCAATCCGGCTATTGCATCTCCCACACACCTTGGTATTGCTGCATATTTTTCAGTTTTACCGTAAATATTTGAAATCTTTTCTATTCGGTATATCCGGTCAACATCCTCGTGGTACCGGTCGTAACTGAGTTCAAAACGAACGATAAGCAGTAATATGAAGCAGCAGGCAATTCCAATTGACAGACCAAGAATATTTATTGAGGAGAAGCCGGATTTACGGCGAAAGTTCCTTATGGCTGTTAGCAGGTAATTTTTTAGCATAATCTCTTTCCTTATTCTATCAGACACATTTTACAAGCGTTGTGCCAACATAGGTAACATAGTATATATCAGTATTCTAATCTTTTCTTCAGTCGGCTTCTATATGGATGTTTTGTTCAATTTCCGTCACCAATTGTCGGGTTTTGAACAAATCATTCCTTTTTGTACATTTACCACAAACAGTTCAATTCAGATGGCAAAGAAAGAAGGGAAAATCCTGGTTGTTGATGATAACGAAAACATTCTTAGGTCGTTAACTCAATTATTAAAGTTTGATTTTGAATCGGTCAGGACCGTCAGCAATCCGAATTTGATACCGACGTTGGTAAGGACCGGTGATTTTGATGTCATCCTGCTGGACATGAATTTTTCGGCAGGGATCATGACGGGAAATGAGGGGATATACTGGTTGCGGGAGATACTGAACATCGATCCTCTTGGGGTTGTTATTCTGATCACAGCGTATGGAGATATTAAACTGGCAGTAAAAGCCATTCGGGAAGGTGGAACCGATTTTATAACAAAACCCTGGGATGCTAACAAGTTAATTGTGACGTTGAAATCAGCGATCAAACTGCGCAAATCCAAACTTGAAGTTAGCCGGTTGAGGAAAAAGCAGGAAGTCTTAAAAGAAGACCTTAGCAAACAAATGGATCCGATTATTGGAAACTCACCCGCTATCCGCAAGGTGTTGGAGACCGTTAAAAAGGTAGCAGTTACGGATGCCAATGTATTGATCCTTGGTGAAAATGGTACAGGAAAAGAACTGGTAGCCAGGGAAATACACCGGCAATCGCTTCGGTCAAACGAATCCTTTGTCAGTGTGGATATGGCTGCCATTACGGAAACCCTGTTCGAAAGTGAAATGTTCGGTCATGAAAAGGGAGCATTTACCGATGCCCACGATGAACGAACCGGAAGATTTGAGATTGCTTCAGGGGGAACCCTCTTCCTGGATGAGATCGGGAATTTGTCCATGCATCTGCAGACAAAACTACTGAAAGCCCTGCAGGACAGAGAAATTACAAGGGTGGGAGCTGAAACATCGGTTGCTATCGATATCCGGTTAATAACCGCCACCAATAAGAACCTGAATGAGATGGTTACCCTGAACACATTCAGGGAGGATCTATTATACCGGATCAATACCATTCAGGTACAACTACCTGCCTTACGGGAACGAAAAGAGGACATCCCTGTCCTGGCTGATTATTTCCTGAAAAAGTATCAACACAAATACGCAAAAGCCCCTGTAATAATGAAAGGGGATGCCTACGATAAACTGTTGTCGCACAGCTGGCCAGGAAATATCAGGGAGCTGAAGCATACCATGGAGAAAGCAGTGATTCTTTGCGAATCAGGAACATTGGGGTCAGAAGATTTTTTCTTTGGTTCTGCATCCATGACTAAAACCTCATCAGCAGACTCCATGAAGCTGGCTGTTGTGGAAAAAAACCTGATTGAAAAAGCCCTCCGGGAATGCCACGGCAATATGAGCAAAGCCGCAAAAATCCTCGATATCTCGAGAACTACACTCTATTCAAAAATCAAAAAATATGGTTTATAGGAATTTCTACCTCAATGTTATTGTACGTGTAACATTCATCTTCTTTACCAGCCTCTGGCTGGCATATGAAATTACAAATCCTCCATTCGTTTATACACTTCTTTTTCTGGGATCCATCCTGTTGATCCAGACCTTTGCATTAATCTGGTATGTGAACAGAACGAACCGGGAGCTTTCGAGGTTTTTTACATCCCTGAGAGATAAAGACTCTTCATTCTCTATTGTGGGAAAGGAAAAGGGCGGGTCTTTCCGGAAACTGGCAGAAACACTGAATGAAACGGCAGCTCTTCTTAAGGAGGCCCGGATTGAAAAAGAGAGCCAGTTCCTTTACCTGCAGTGTATCGTCGAACATGTAACGATCGGATTGATCTCCTTTTCCACAAACGGGAAAGTATCATTGATAAACAATGCAGCCAAAAAATTGCTGGGCATAAAATCCATTGTACGATTGGAGCAGTTAAATAGCATCATGGAGGGGTTTGACAGGATAGTGAACGGATTGAATCCCGGTGAACAAAACGTGATCCGAATGACGATAAACAATGAACTTTTGCAGGTTTTGATACGGGTTACCGGTTTTAAATTTCACAATGAGCAGCTGAAACTGATCTCCCTGCAGGATTTCAGACAGGAGCTGGAAGAACAGGAGATCAAATCATGGCAGAAATTGATCCGGGTAATGACCCACGAGATCATGAATTCCGTGACTCCGATCACCACCCTTACCACAGCTATTAAAAGATGCCTTAGCACAGACGAAAACATAAAAGCAATCGGGGAACTGGAAGAAGAGGATATCCGTGATGTGGTTGTCAACTCAGATCTGATTGAGGAACGAAGCAAAGGATTGATTGAATTTGTAAATAATTACCGAAGCATCAGTAAAATTGATAATCTATCGCTGAAAAACATTCCGGTTGAAAAGCTTCTTACCAGCACGGTAAATTTATTTAGAGAGGACTTTAAAAACTTCAATATAAAAACCGATACTGCTATCCAACCTGTCAATCTAACCATTAGTCTGGATGAAAAACTGATCCAGCAGGTTCTGATCAATCTGGTAAAGAATTCCATTGAAGCGCTGCGGGAAACAGAAGGCGGGAGAGTTGAGTTAAATGCAAACAGCGAGGCGGATGGCACACCGGTAATCGAGGTATCGGATAACGGAGTCGGTATCCCCCGGGAGATCCTGGATGATATTTTTGTACCGTTTTTCACAACCAAGAAGAACGGCAGTGGGATCGGATTGAGCCTTTCACGTCAGATCATGCGATTGCACAAGGGTACTATCCATGTTGCATCGGAACCGGGGAAGAGAACCTCTTTTTTTCTGAAGTTCTGAGTTGATTGGACAAGAAAAAGAATCACGCAAAGACGCGAAGAAGTATGCAATTGGTTTCCATCCGGGTTAACCGCAATATCCCGTTCCCCGGCTGAAAATATGGTCCGGTTTCCAGTTGCATTTTTCACCGAGGGTCATCCTGGGAAGATCCATTGACTTTTTAAAACCATATTGTATTAAAAAATCCCTGGTTTTTACATTCATCGAGGGAACTACTACTTTCTTATCTCCATATGCAAGTTTCACTTTCAACAGATCGATCCCCGATTCGAAATTTTCAGCAGCAATGAATCCCTCACCCAATCCACGCAAATAATACCCTTCTAATTTACCTCCAGGTTCCTGGATGATATGAATGCTATCCCGGAAAAGATGAATCATCTCATCCCGTCTTTCATGGGTTATCTTATAATCAAGGTTAATAATCTCTCCCATATCAGATGGATTGGCCGCCCTGATTTTTTTGGAGGGTTTTGACTTGAGTAGTGCGATTTCGAGTTTATAAAATTCATACATGCATTCTGTTTCAAAACCCAACTTTTTATAAATCGGTACACCCAATTCTGTAGCTACCAGGTTAAATGTGACGGCTCCCAGTTCCAGACCCTTTTGAACCAGGTATTCGGTTATTTTCGTACCGAGTCCTTTCTTTCGATGCTTTTCAGAAACAACAATATTACCGATCCAGCAAACGGCTCCGAAAACCATCATGTTACCAAAACCGATCGGCTCTCTCCCATCCATCAAAGAGAATCCATGGAAATAATCTCTTTTTAGGTGGATACAGATAAACTGACTGAAATCGAAGTTCCATTCCGGGGGAAAATAATCGCATATGGATGAAAAATGTTCGGGTCTGTATGGTGTTATCAGGGAATCCATATCGAAAGGGAAGGTAGTGAATTGTTTGGTTAGCAACAAATTCCAATAACTCTGTACTCACCTCATTCAGTCCCTACGGGACATTTCTTACAAAGAACCAGCTTTAAGGCATGCAGG
>CAYZVJ010000061.1:16492-18932 GCA_964481765.1 uncultured Rikenellaceae bacterium
TCATTCAGTCCCTACGGGACATTTCTTACAAAGAACCAGCTTTAAGGCATGCAGGGGTCAGACGAAAATAATTCTTCTCACCGTCTCAAAGTCTGACAGTCACATCATTTATCTCTTCGTCTCTTCGTCCTTCAGTCACTATTTTTCATTCGTAACGGAGGCACTCCACCGGGTTGGTGTTTGCGGCTCTGACCGACTGGATGAAAACTGTCAGCTGAGCAATGATCAAAGTTGATATTGCCACAATAACAAAGACCATCCATCCGATATCGATCCGGTAAGGATACTGTTGCAAAAATTTCTTCATCCCGAAATACATCAATGGCAGACCAATAATGTTAGCCACCAGGATCCATTTGGAAAACTCTTTGGATAACATGGTAACGATTCTACCGGTGGTTGCTCCCATTGCTTTTCTTATCCCAATCTCTTTTGTACGCTGTTCAGCCATAAAGGCAGCCATTCCAAGTAGTCCGAGCATAGAGATAAAGATTGCAAGTGCCGTTAGAATCATTACTATTTTCCTGATTTTTTTATCCGAATCATACATTGATTCCAGAGATTGATCAAGGAAATGATATTCCATCTGAACATCAGGTGAAAACTTCTTCCATAATTCTTCAATAGCTTTGAGCCCGGCATCGGTTTCACCCTGCCGCAATCTTACCATCATCAGGTAGCTTCCATCAGGAACAAGAAGCGTAAACTGTGGTTCAATGATCGAATGTAGCGAACGGTAGTGGTAGTCTTTGATTAGGCCGATAATGGTGTATTGTTCATCCGTTCCAGAGTATTTCAGGATTTTCCCAACAGGATCTTCCATATTCATGGCTTTTGCAGCTGCTTCATTGACAATGACTGCTGATGAATCGGAGAGGAAATCCCTGCTGAAAGTACGACCCTTCAATACCTCTATTCCCAGGGTAGAAAAATAATCGTATCCCACCGGCAGGTTCCTTATGAGCGTTTCCTTTCCCGGATCCTGTCCTTCCCAGTGCCAGAGGCTGTTTGAAAAAGTATAGCCGTACGTAGGTAAATTGGCAGTACGTGTAACGGCAAGTATTGAGGGATTCTTCAGGAGTTCCTGCCTGAATGTTTCATACCGTTCATTTACCTGATCGCTTTGTCCGAAATAGAACCAGACCAGGTTTTCCTTATCATACCCGAGGTTCTTTTTCCTCATAAAGTTTATCTGCTGATACAGTATCAGGGTTCCTGAAATCAGGATAACGGAAAGGGTAAATTGAAAGATCACCAGGGATGTTCTGAAAATGGCATGTCCTTTCCCGTGTTTGCTTGCACCTTTGAGAATTGAAACCGGTTTCAAAGAAGAGAGGTATAGTGAAGGGTAACTGCCGGATAACAAACCCGTAACCAGCACAATAATAATCAGTGCAATGTACAACCAGGGCTCCGGGTATGGGATTTTCATCTCCACACCGGTAAAGCTGTTGAAAAAAGGCCTTACCAGTTCGACCAGCGCCATCGCCAGGAGGATCGACAGGAACGCCAGTTCAGTCGATTCTATGAAAAACTGCTGGATAATATTTCGCCGTATCGCTCCGGCAACTTTTTTTAATCCGATCTCTCTTGCTCTTCTTGCCGAACGCGCTGTTGCCAGGTTCATGAAATTGATACATGCGATAAGGATAATAAATACACCGATGATGCAAAAAATGGTCACTATCATTTTATCCGACACCCATGCCATATCAAAATCCAGGTCGGCTCTGAAATGAATTTCCGGTATTGGCTGGAGATCAAGTGTGGCGAACTCCTCCAGGGTGGGTTTCGGTTTCAGGAAATCGGCTATTTTTTCTGCAGCCTTTTCACGACTCATTCTTTCAGAAATTTGCACGTAGGTATAAAAAGTACTGTTATTCCACCGGTCAACTGAATAACCAAGCCCCCTGAGAAAAAGAAACGGTATGACATAATCAAATTGCAGATGGCTGTTTTGAGGAACATCAGCCAGCAATGCCGTAACCATAAATTCCGTTTCACTCCCTCCACTAATGATCTTACCCAGTGGTTCTTCATCACCAAAGAGTTTCTTTGCAAGCCGTTCCGTTATTGCAATACAATTTAATCCATGAAAAATACTATCTCCCAGGTGGCTGATTACCGGGAAGTTGAAAAATTCAAAGAAAGAAAGATCTGCATAGATGCCCCGTTCTGTATAAGTATCCTCCTTCCATTTCAAGGTTCTGTTTGACGGTTCAATACGACAAAAGTCCTCTATTTCCGGAACTTCATCCTTTAATGCCGGTCCAAGTGGTCCCTGTGTTATGGACCAATGCACTTCCTTATCAAAAATAATGTGCTGAATAACCCGGTATACCTGTTTGTTCTCATGAAATTTGTCAAAACTGAATTCAAATTGAACCCATAACAGGATGAGGATGGAACAGGCCATACCGATCGAGAGACCGGCAATGTT
>CAYZVJ010000062.1:0-5499 GCA_964481765.1 uncultured Rikenellaceae bacterium
TATAACCATTTTAAGAATGCAGCAGTTCATTTATTGACGCAGGAGCAATTCCTGCCCATTCGGTTGGAAACGAAAGAGGATATGGTATCACAAAATCCCGACTATATCTTTGAGCCAGACCATACTTTAATCATGGAATCATTGATGCCCAGGTGGTTAAGGATTCATTTATACAAAGCCATTCTGGATTCCTATGTGGCTGAACAGGGTGCTAGAATGACAGCCATGCATATGGCAACCGATAATGCAACGGATTTGCTACGCGAACTGACCCTGCATTATAACAAAGCAAGACAGGCGGCGATCACAAAAGAAATTCTGGAAATTGTTGGTGGAGCAGAAGCATTAAGAGGATAATGCGTTTGATCGGCTTATTGCTTCTTCAATAGATCTGCTGCTTCCTGGACCGAAATCTTCTCTCCATTTTTATAGGCTACAATAAATCCTTCCACCTGATTTTGGTTTTGGAAAACCTTCGCTTCAAAAAGCGTAGCGAACCTGCCAACAACATAACGGTAATAGCCATCGCTTTTCATCAGGTAAGGCTTTTCGGATCCCGAATATACATGGTTCAACTGTTCATCCGTTGCGGGAGAGGTTTTTGACAGAATTTGAATGGTAAAAAAGATCGTAACCGGAGGGGGTTGGGGTTCCACAACAAGAATGACTTCACCGGGATCAGTTGCTGTGGAATCGGGTTGAGCCGGTAACACCTCCAACGTGTCGGCTTCAACCATTAAAAAAGAGTCCGACTGTTTTTCCGTTTCATTGATGAGCAGGGGGAGTATAACTTCTTCCCCGATCAGGGTCTCAGGGAGAGAGTCCTCCAGGACAGTGTTATCGATTTTAAAAGCGACCGTATCCGGAAGTTCATCCAGTGGCAATTCAGGCTCACCTGATACTACCGAATCCATGGCAGCTTCGGGAGTTAATTTTTCAGCAACACTATCCAATGCTGTAATCTCTTCTTCAGGAGAGGCTTCAGTGGCAGGCAATGCAGCGGTCGACTGGTAATGGGTGAAGGCATCGATTTGATGATTGATGGCTGCTATCTCGTAACCAGTTGCATCAGCAAATAGAGGATATGCTTTCTCAATATCTCCCTTGTTCTCCGCCTTGCGGCGGATTCTTTTGGATTTTTTAAAGGCAATCGATGCATTTTTTTCCAGGCGAACCCCCTCATCGGGGAAGGTGGATTTTTCACGGAATTGCTTTAGACTTTTGTGATAAATTTTATACAATTTCTTGTGCGCCTGCTGATAGAGATAAAAGGCCTCAATCTCCTTCTGCATCTTCTTCTCTTCCAGTTTTGAGACTTTGCGTGTTTTAGCCCGCCGTGAATTAACCTGAATATCGTCTAATTGACGCTCATAATTCGTTGCCTTATCCATGGTTAACGCTGCTTTTTTGAAGAGTTTCTCGGTTTTGCCTGTCTTTTTTGATGCACTGCGGGGTAACGCCCGGTTAAAGGCCGAATTGTCTTTTACCGTTTTTTTATCACCCTGTGAAAAGGAGAACAAATAGAGTAGACATAAAAGCAGGGTAACAAAAAATCGATTGGATAGAAAACAGCGGAGTTTTTCCTTTTGCATCATGGCAGATCAATAGATGTTGGTTGGTTAAAATTACGCTTTTCCGGATCAATCCCCAAATCCTGTCATTTTTTAAAAGTTGCAGATCATTGTTATCTTTAGCTTTATAAACTACTGCATATGCTGACGCTGGATAATACACGTGATATGGTGAACAAAGCCCTATCCAACCTCGTTTTAAAAACCCAACCTGCAGAGTTGTACGATCCGATACGGTATACGCTCTCCATTGGAGGTAAGCGATTACGCCCATGCATGGTAATCATGGGATGTAACCTGTTTAAAGACCAGGTCGATGAAGCCATTCACCCTGCTCTGGCAATCGAGATCTTTCATAATTTCACGTTGCTTCATGACGATATCATGGATGATTCACCCATCCGAAGAAATCAGCCTACCGTGCATAAACAATGGAACCGGAATATAGCCATTCTTTCAGGAGATGTCATGGCATTTCTTGCCTACGGACAATTGATTCAGACCAGAACGGATATCATTAACGATCTCATTCATGTTTTTACACGGACGGCTGAAGGAGTTTGTGAGGGACAGCAATACGACATGAATTTTGAATCAAAATGCAAAGTAACTGAGGTGGATTATCTGAAAATGATTGAATTAAAGACAGCCGTGTTGATAGGTGCTTCCCTTAAGATCGGCTCGGTTATTGGAGGGGCTTCCACATCGGATGCGGAAAGCATGTACGCTTTCGGAAAAAACCTTGGCATGGCGTTCCAGCTTCAGGATGATCTGTTGGATGTATATGGTGATCCAAAGATCTTTGGGAAAACAATCGGGGGAGATATCGTGGGGAATAAAAAGACATATTTGCTTGTGAAAACGGTTGAGATGTCCGATGAAAAAATGAAGGAGAAAATCATCGACCTGCTGGAAAACCGGAATATGGAAAGGGAAGAAAAGATCCGGTCAGTAAAAACAATCTACGATCAGTATGACATAAAACAACGAACCAATGAGATGGTGACTAACTATTTCAGCAAGGCGAACAGCAAGCTTGATGAGGTTCGCGTGGAAGAGAAAAGGAAACAGGAGTTGAGAAAGCTGGCCTTATCCTTATTGGACAGAGAAAAATAAACAGAATGATCACTTCTTAAACACTCCCTCAATATTGAACAGGAAACCAACGGTAAGGGACCATTGATGAAATTTTCCCAGGGTATATTTCATTTCAGAGAACAGTAAGCTTTTGCGACCCACCTTGTATCCGGACCCGATCCCGGCATTGAACCCCGGATAGTTATCGGAATAGTCGTTTGGGAATGTCTCTTTTCCCAGGTACTTTGATGACAGGAAGTTTACATCCAGACCTGCCAGTGCATAGAACGACCACTGTGTTCCATAGGTAGAAAAAATGTAGTGCAGGTCGAAATCCAGCATCCATACCAGCGATCTTCTTTCACCACTGTCTTCTGCCAGATACTCTTTATTCGGAAGAAAAAGGGTGGTCGAAAAACTGACTTCCAGTAAATCGGCAAACGGGTATGAACCGCTTAAAAAAAATCCGGGTATGCCCGTGTTAACCCCGTGATACGTATATCCATCTCCTATTCCCGCACCACCACCCAGGTAAATATCCTGAGCATGGATTTCGTGCAATGAAAAAGGGATCAGCACCATGGCTATCATGAACAATCGATGCATTTTTATTTCCATCTTTGACCCTTTCCTGATAGAGGTAGTTAAACTAATAAAAAATACTAAATTTGTAAGGGTATAGACTATGTGTTTTTAAAAAGGTAACCTACATGGCAAAGAGTATTGGTAAAATCTGTCAGGTAATTGGACCTGTTGTTGATGTAACGTTTGACAAAGAAGGTTCAGAATTACCCAATATCTTGGATGCACTTGAGATCAAACATGAGAATGGTGAGATCCTTGTTGTGGAATGCCAGCAACACATTGGAGAAAACACCATACGGGCAATTGCCATGGACTCTACCGATGGATTGCAACGGGGGATGAAGGTGGTTGCTACCGGCAATCCGATTGAGATGCCCGTTGGTGAACAGATCCGTGGTCGCCTGATGAATGTTATCGGGGAACCGATTGATGGCATTGGGCCACTGGACAGGTCAAAAGGATATCCGATACATAGAAAACCACCCAAATATGAAGAGCTGTCAGTTGAAAAAGAGGTTCTCTATACAGGAATAAAAGTGATTGACCTGATAGAACCCTATTCAAAAGGGGGTAAAATCGGACTTTTTGGAGGTGCAGGCGTTGGAAAAACAGTGATCATCCTGGAACTGATCAACAACATAGCAAAAGCCTACGAAGGACTTTCTGTCTTTGCCGGTGTTGGGGAAAGAACCCGGGAAGGGAATGATCTGCTACGGGAAATGCTGGAGGCGAGAGTTATCACCTATGGAGAGGAATTCATGAAGGACATGAAAGAAGGAGGATGGGACCTCTCGAAGGTGGACATGAATAAACTCAAAGAATCAAAATTGGCACTGGTATTCGGACAGATGAATGAACCACCGGGAGCCAGGGCCAGGGTAGCCCTTTCGGGACTCTCTGTTGCTGAATACTTCAGGGATGGGGATAAAGAGGGTGAAGGACGGGATATCCTCTTCTTTATGGATAATATTTTCCGCTTTACCCAGGCAGGATCCGAAGTTTCAGCCCTGCTTGGGAGGATGCCTTCAGCCGTAGGATACCAGCCAACACTTGCGACAGAAATGGGGGAAATGCAGGAGCGTATTACATCCACAAAACATGGATCAATCACCTCCGTGCAGGCAGTTTATGTGCCTGCAGATGACCTGACTGACCCTGCTCCGGCAACGACCTTTGCCCACCTGGATGCTACAACAGTACTGAGTCGGAAAATTTCAGAGCTGGGTATTTATCCAGCAGTCGATCCACTCGATTCAACATCACGAATACTGACGCCGGACATCGTTGGTATGGAACACTATCAAACAGCACAACGGGTGAAAGAGATCCTTCAACGATATAAAGAGCTTACCGATATCATTGCTATTCTTGGGATGGATGAATTGTCCGAAGAGGATAAACAAATTGTCCACCGGGCAAGAAGAGTTCAGCGATTCCTTTCGCAACCTTTCCATGTTGCCGAACAATTTACCAGTGTGCCCGGAGCACTCGTCTCCATTGAAGATACCATCACAGGGTTTAATAAAATAATGGACGGTGAAGTGGATGAGTACCCGGAAGCTGCATTCATGATGGTGGGTACCATTGAAGAGGCAATCGAGAAAGGAAAGAAATTGGTATCCGATTCAAAATAATCGATTTGTTCCTGCTACTGTCAGGTAGCGGTGTGAACAAATCCAAAAAATGCTTGTGAATCATGTTTTTGGAAATCATAACTCCCGATCGGAAACTGTTCACCGGAGAGGTCAAGCTGGTTCAGGTTCCCGGAACAAAAGGCTCCTTTGAGATCCTGAAAAACCATGCCCCGATTATTTCTTCTCTGGAAAAGGGGACCGTTAAAATTATAGATCAGCAGGATCAGGAGGATTTTTTTGATATCGAGGGAGGGGTCATAGAAGTAAAGAAAAATAAAATTATTATCCTTTCAGAATCTCAGAAGGAATGAAAGCATTCTATTGCGGTATAGCCATTTTTTGCCTTTCCATCCTTTCATTTAGCCAGAAAAAAGTATCCTTTCAGGCAGCTGATGGACTGGAAATCACAGCAGACCTCTATGAGCTGAACGAGACAAATCCCTATGTCCTGTTGTTTCATCAGAATGGATCAAGCAGGGGAGAATTTCATGAAATAGCCGGCCGGTTGACAAAATTTGGATACAACTGCCTGGCTGTCGATCTGCGATCCGGAGAAGAAGAGAACTATGTTCAGAATGAAACAGCCCGGAGGGCGAAAGAACTTGCTGTTTCAAATGACCTGATCGATTGTA
>CAYZVJ010000062.1:5599-18817 GCA_964481765.1 uncultured Rikenellaceae bacterium
CATTTTTGTTCCTGAAACCGATCAAGGTGGATATGGAGCAAAAGCCCTCTGGGAATCCAACAGCTCCTCTTTTGAATACTGGCTTGGCTTGATGGTATTCTTTAAAAATATAGCACCTTCAGAACAATAATCTTTCAATTCGACTCCTGAGACCAGGAACGGTAAATTCTTATATTGTGGTAAAATACCTTGTTGTTCGCTTTAGTTCTATCGGCGATATCGTGCTTACTACACCGGTAATTCGATGCCTGAAAAATCAGGTGGAGGAGGCAAGAATACATTACGTCACAAAAGAACGATTTGCCCCCATTCTCAGTAGCAATCCCTATATCGATCATATTCATTCTTACTCCGGGAACCTGAATGCACTGATCAGGGAACTGAAAAATGAACATTTTGATTATATCATTGATCTTCATCATAACCTGAGAAGTGCTTTGCTGAAATCCAGGATCAGGATAATATCTTTTTCATTTCCCAAATTGAATGTTCAAAAGTGGTTATTGGTGAACCTGAAGATCAACCGAATGCCCGATATGCATATTGTTGACAGGTATTTTAGAACAGTTCGATTATTTGATGTGACGAACGATAACCAGGGACTCGATTATTTTATACCGGAGGAGGATATCGTCAGACTGGAAAGCTTACCTGTGGAATTCAGGAAAGGATACATTGCTTTTGCCATTGGCGGTTTGCACACCACAAAAAAGCTAACAACGGAAAAAATCATAGGAATCTGTAAAGCGGTTGATAAACCGGTTATTCTCCTGGGAGGAAAAGATGACATAGAAACGGGAAGTGAGGTTGCTGAAGAGGCCGCGAAAACCATCTATAATGCATGTGGTATCTATTCCATTAACCAGTCAGCCTCTCTTGTACGACAGGCTGATCTTGTTATTACACACGATACCGGGCTGATGCATATCGCTGCTGCATTCCGGAAGAAAATCATCTCCATCTGGGGGAACACCATACCGGAATTTGGTATGTATCCATACCACCCTGATCCGGCGTCGGTAATCATTCAGGTCTCAAATTTATCCTGCAGACCCTGCTCAAAAATTGGATTTGACAAATGCCCGAAAAAACATTTCAAATGCATCGATGATATCGATATTGACCGGGTCGTGCAGATAGCAAACGATCGTATAACTGAAAAACCATGAAAATAAATGAGTTCCGTACTCATGCCCACAGGATAGTCGACTGGATGGCTGACTACCTGGAAAGCATTGAAACCTATCCGGTAAAATCAGCGGTATCACCGGGAGATATTTTCATTCAGATTCCGGATCAACCCCCGGAAAACGGTGAACCGGTAGAACAAATCATGAATGATCTTGACCGGATCATTATGCCGGGTATGACACACTGGCAAAGCCCTAACTTTTTTGCCTATTTCCCCGCAAATTCCAGTTATCCCTCCCTGCTGGCAGAGATGATAACCAGCTGTATGGGTGCCCAGTGTATGATCTGGGAAACCTCTCCTGCAGCTGCAGAACTGGAAGAAAGAATGATGAATTGGCTTGCCGGTATGATTGGACTCCCCCAAACATTTCATGGTGTGATTCAGGATACAGCATCTACAGCCACATTGGCTGCATTGATTACAGCTCGTGAGAAATTTACCAATTATGAGATCAATGACCAGGGTTTCGGGAATCAGCCTGGTTTCAGAGTCTATTGCTCAACAGAGACACACTCCTCGGTTGAGAAAGCAGTTAAAATTGCAGGCTTTGGGAAGCGTAACCTGATCAAAATTCCGGTTGACAGGGAATTCCGGATCGTACCGGAAAACCTGGAGAAAACCATTATGCATGATAAAAAACAGGGAAAAGTGCCGCTTTGCGTGATTGCTACCATCGGAACAACCGGTACAACATCAATTGATCCATTGAAAGAGATAGCAGACATTTGCAAACGCCACCAACTATGGCTTCATGTAGATGCAGCCATGGCCGGTACAGCCTTGATATTGCCCGAATACCGTTGGATGATAGAGGGGATCGAATCGGTCGATAGCTTTGTTTTCAACCCCCATAAATGGATGTTCACTAATTTCGACTGCTCGGCATATTTTGTTCGTGATCCGGAAACACTGATCAGAACATTTGAAATTTTGCCGGAATACCTTAAAACCCGGACGCGGGGGATGGTGAATGATTACAGGGATTGGGGAATCCCCCTTGGAAGAAGGTTCAGGGCACTGAAATTATGGTTCGTTATCCGGGAGTTCGGAGTAATAGGATTGCAGGAAAAGATCCGGCTCCACCTGGCACTGGCCACGAAACTGAAGGAGATGATACTCGGGGATCAACACGTTGAACTGATGGCTCCGGTACCATTGAATACCGTATGCTTTCGGATTAAACCAGACGGAATTGAGGATGAAGAAACAATCAACCGTTACAATGAACAACTGTTGCAGGAGTTGAACAGTTCCGGGAAACTATACCTGACACATACAAAATTAAATGGGAAGTATACGCTGAGAATGGTAATTGCACAAACCAATGTTACAGAACAACATGTTATTCGTGCATGGGAAACAATAAAAGCATATGCTGCGAGAATAACCGAACAGTAATAATTCGAAAGAAATGTGTTATTTTCACCTTGTTCCGACAGGAGCGTGAATATCAGTTTTGTTATATCCCTTGAATTTACTGACTTGTTATGAGGAAAATTGCCGATTTCTTGTTTTCTCCCCATGTGATGGGATCGTTGATCCTGATCTTTGCCGTATCCATTGCCATGGCAACGTTTATCGAGAATAATCATGATTCAACTGCTGCAAGGATTGCTGTATATAATACAAAATGGTTTGAACTGCTGCTGCTGATTCTGGCAATTAACCTTACGGGAAGAATCATTCGATTGAAACTGTATGCCAGAAAGAAGCTATCCATTTTTTTATTCCATTTTTCCCTGCTCGTTATTCTGACGGGATCGGCAATAACCCGCTATTTCGGATTTGAAGGAAGCATGCATATAAGGGAGGGTAAGCAAACGAACCAGATCCTTTCTCAAAACATCTACTTGATGGCAGGTGTTAAACCCGGTGTGGCAGAGGAGATGTACTGGGAAGATACCCGGTTGCCTGACTATTCCGATAAAACATTTTCAAGATCCGTGAAATTGAATGGGACCAGATACACCATTCGATTGGAAGAGGCTATTCCAAATGCCATGGAGTCACCAGCCCCTGATCCCAATGGAGAACCGGTTGTATCCCTGATTACATTTGGAAAGGAGTACAGGCAATCCGTGATCCTGTACGGGGGGGAAACAAAAACAGTAGGAGAAGCAACCATCGGTTTTAACACGGATAGTGAAGCGGTGGAAATCTCCATTCAATATAGGGATTCCCTGTTGGCCATACGGTTTCTCCAGGATGCTGTAACCAGCTCCATGATGGGAAACCAGGAAGAGACACTGGAAAAGGATCATTATCATCCGTTTGAAAAAAGAAAAATATATTCCTCAGGTGGAATACAGCTGGTTCTTCAGGAAATGTATGATAGGGCAAATACACAGTGGATTTCTGCACCGGCAGAGTCCTTCATTACCGCAACCGATGTGTTCGTATTCAGCATAACCGGAAAGGGAAAAACAAAAAGAGCCATCGTTAAAAGTCAGATCAACGGTCCCGGAGAGACCACCGCTGTGAACATGAATGGCGATACGTTATACCTCTCCTATGGAAAGTCAATCATCACCCTTCCCTTTGCTATCCGTCTTGAAGATTTCCAGCTGGAAAGGTATCCCGGCTCAAACAGCCCCTCTTCTTTTGCCAGTGAAATAACCCTCATCGATCCGGAGAGCAACAGGGAAGTTCCATTCAGAATTTACATGAATAATATTTTAAAACATCAGGGATACCGGTTCTATCAGTCTTCCTACGATCCGGATGAAAAAGGGACCCTGTTATCAGTAAACCATGACTCCTCAGGAACCATTGTAACCTATATCGGATACTTTATGCTTGTTTTCGGTATTCTCTGGTCTTTGCTGAACGGTAAAAGTCGGTTCAGGACTCTTGCCCGGGTAAGTACCGGTAAGGCAATCCGGCAGATCGGAACCATTGTTGGAATACTTCTGGGATCCCTTTTTATGGGTTCCGGCACGGTTGCCAATGCGCAGGAGTGGATTCAGGCAGAAAACAGAACCGTTCCCTATAAACATACCCGGAAATTTGGAGAAGTGCTGGTTCAGGATAACAATGGAAGGATCAAACCAATGAACACGCTGGCTTCCGATGTGATACGCAAGGTGACAGGGAAGGAAAGATTTTTGGGATACCATCCAACACAACTCTTTCTGGGGATGCTTACAGATCCCGGATACTGGCAAACCGTTTCTTTGATAAAGATCGGGAACACCAATCTGGCAAAAGCCATGGGTGTGGATGGGAAATACGGATCCCTGATGGATTTCATTGATATGGCACGAAGGGGGGAATACAAATTAAGCGCATACGTTGAAAGGGCTTATTCAAAATCACCTTCCACAAGAGATAAGTTTGACAAGGAAGTGATCGCGGTTGATGAACGGGTGAATATCTGCTATATGATATTTACGGGGACAATTCTGGATATCTTCCCCGCCCCGGAAGATCCCGGCCACACCTGGTACTCACCGGATGATGCCTATTTACATGTTCCCCCACCGGATTCGTTGTTCATCAAACACATCGTCCAGATCTACTTTCAGGCAGTTACAGAGTCGGTTAATTCGAATGAGTGGGAACAACCCGATGAATACCTGGATGCGATCCTCACCTATCAGTACCGGAATGGGGGGAATGTACTTCCTTCCGGGAATAAAGTGAAGCTGGAGATTCTCTATTATAATGTTAATGTATTTAAAAAACTGTTTCCACTCTATTCCCTGTTGGGGTTAACCCTACTCCTGTTGCTGATTGCTAACATTGTTATGCCGAAATTTAATATCCGGTATGTAGTTATCTTTATCCTTGTACCCCTGACATTGGGATTTGTTGCCCATACAGCTGCCCTTGGGATACGGTGGTATATCTCCGGACATGCACCCTGGAGTAATGGATACGAATCGATGATCTATGTGGCCTGGGCTACCATGCTGGCAGGATTTCTTTTTGCCAGAAAATCGTTGATTGCCCTGTCGGCAACGGCTGTTTTAGCTTCCCTTACTCTCCTGGTGGCACATTTGAGCTGGATGACACCGGAAATCACCAATCTTGTTCCCGTGCTGAAATCCTACTGGTTAACCTTCCATGTTTCCGTCATAACAGCAAGCTATGGATTTTTGGGACTTGGGGCACTTCTCGGTTTACTTAACCTGATTCTGATGTGGTTGAAAAACGAGGGAAACAGAAAGAGGATCGAAAAACAAATTCTGGAACTGACAAGAATTAATGAAATGTCGCTGATTCTGGGTTTGTATTTCTTAACCATCGGCACAATCCTTGGAGCAGTCTGGGCTAATGAATCGTGGGGAAGATACTGGGGGTGGGATCCAAAAGAGACCTGGTCCCTGGTCACGATCCTGGTCTACACCTTCATCCTTCACATGAGACAAATACCGGGTTTAAATAACCAATATGCATTCAATCTGAGTGCATTGGTTGGATTTGGGTCGGTATTAATGACCTATTTTGGGGTTAATTACTACCTGACGGGCTTGCATTCCTATGCTGGTGGAGAGCCGGTGCCGGTTCCCGCATTTACCTATATCATCCTGATAACCATTATCCTGATAGCAGCTTTTGCCTATGGCAGTAATAGAAGATTAGAGCCACAGATCACGGGTGACGAATGATGCGGTTTAGTTGTTGATGTTAAACCCAAAAACATTGATGTTAAAGATCATCGAAAACTCATTTCTGTTTAACATTGGAAGGTAGGCATATTCGACCCCCAGGGAAATGGGAAACCGGATTCTCAGGAAATGGAGATCCATGACCAGACTGCCCCCGGTAGAGGTAAACATGTCATAATCCTTGTTGAAGTCAGACGATTCGGTATTGAAGATCTTTGCACGTGAGTAATCATAAAACAGACTGCCCCTTAACCGTTTAAAGTAGATGATGGAGCTGATGTTAATATCGGGATACCAGATTGGCAGAGAATATTCACCTGAAATGCTCTGCAGGTTCTCCGCAAGGGGTAAAACAATGGATAAACTGTATCCCCTTGGAAAGTCCAGGGAATTATAGTAAAACATCCGCTTAACGTTATTTCTCTTTTCAATTCCTGCCGAAAGCTTGAGGCTGTGATTGGTAATCAATCCGGGAAGATAAAAGGTCATCCTCAAGGAATAGATTGAACCCTGTTCTTTCCCACTAAACCGGTTGCTGGCATACCTCAAATCTATGGTTTGTCCCCATTTTGGCAGAAAATCACGATGGGCAAGCTTCAGGTAATTGTATCCATAAAGACGATAGCTGTTGGTCCAGAACCCTTTTTCATACAATGTTGATTCATCATTGTAAATATACAAATTCCGGTATTCCGTTTCGAACGAAGGGACCAAACCCCTGACGAAACGATCCCGTGTAAGGTTAAGGGGTATGTATATACGGGAGTGAAATGACAATTCAGAAGATGAAACACTAAGTGAATCAGGATTGACCAGGGGAACACCACCATAATTCAGGGAGAGATCGATCACCGGAAACAATCCTTTATAGGTAATTGTTGAAAAAAATTGGTGGCGGGAATCTTTATATGCATAACCGATTGATGAGATAACAGTGCTTAACTTGTTTTGAGATAGCAACATAAATCCAGGATGGATTTGAAAATTTTCCAGATCGATCTTGTTCAGATCGGTGTAGAAGGGAGCCCAGCTGTGGACATGTAAAAAGTGGGAGAGTTTCCGGTAAGGTGTTACTTCAAACTGTTTCTCAGGGACATCCGATGTTTCAATTACATCGGCTTCCTGGCTGGCAAGCACTTCATGCCAGTTATTCCCGGTTTTCGTTACCTTTTCCAGTGCTATAAATTCCAGATCCGTCAGATACATTTCGGCAATATTGTAGCCGGAAGAGGAGTAATCGGAAAAAGCGATCCGTTGTCCATCGGGAGAAACCGTCACATCAAAAGCACCGTTCCTGGATGAGGTGACCTGGAAAATTTCTTTGGATGCTATCTCGATAGCATAAAGGTTATCAATTCCCGAGCAGGTGGAATGGAAAAACAGGTAATTCCGGCCGGGAGCAATGGTCAGGATATCTTCAAAACCGGGTTCCATCATCACTTCCCATGTTTCCGAATCCAGATCAACTTTTTGAATGCTTTTACCACTGGCGGTCAGGAGGATCAGATAGATGCATTCACCATCTTTACTCCAGGTTGGCATCATGGCATGTGCTTTTGCAGGTATGGCAATTTCCCGGATCACTGTTCCGTTTTCAGTGTTTAGGATAAGCAGGCTTTCCCGGTTTTGTATGGTGATCTCAATGGTTGAAATATTGGTGCCGTCAGGTGAAAGTGCAGGTGAAAAATATCGTGTTTCCCAGGTTAGCGTGGTTTCATTTCTGGAGGTGATATCAAATTTTTTGATCACCGAGAATTCCCGGTTACTCCATCGGATATCCGGGATAATTTCAGTCCACAGGATGGTGTTATTGCTAACGGAGAGGCGCACGGGATCGTGAAATCCGGGTTTATGTATAACGGTTTCCTCCCCATTCCGGTTAAGGGCAACAAACCGGGGTATTTTATCCAGACTCGATTTTTCGGCAATGATCACACTGTCATTCAGGTATTGTGGAAAACGATAGCTGGTATAGAGATCCCGATTCCGGATATTCAGGGTATCAAATGAAGTGTAATGAAGTTGCCCGGCATAATCACTCCATTGATGACCAAGCTCCGTGAACGTTGCATCATATAATCGCCGCTTGTTCAAACCCAGATTATTGTAAAGGCTGAAATGTATAGGGCTGATGAGGTAGGGATTCCGGGCTACATAATTAAGGGATTGATCCCACCAGCGGCTGCCATATTTCTGCCTGGAATAGGCGATCATCTGGTAACCATACTGGTAATAATTTGGCACATAGTCCTTATATGATCCCAGGTATGCCTTATCGTAACGATAAACCCCATCTTTTTCCAGGGAGAGTGCACGAAGCTTCATTTCAAAAGAGGGTAATCTGCCCCGTCCTGCCCTGGAAAGGGCAGTTTCCGTTGCAACCGCATCTCCTTCAAGATACCAGATGGGCAACATGCCAGAGATGAAGCCGGTAGCCATCTCTCCAAAAACATAGTAGAGAATCCTGGTCAATCCCTGGTGAAGTTTGTCTACCTGTACTACGTGTCGTAATTCGTGTAGAGCAAGTTGTTCCAGGGCATCCTGGGGATAAATATCCTGTGGGGGGGTGGGATAAAGTTCCATCCGCTTGGGTGCCCAGGCAACAAAACCGTTGAACCGAACAGAATAATTGTGGATGATCACCGAAATCTTCCGCGGTTTGTTTTTTAATGAAAAGGAGACGTAATTGTAGGCATACTCAAGAATATTCGCCAGACGCTGTGCTTCGTTGATATAACTTTCAGGGAAAATGATCTGGTAATTTTCGGTCCTGATTTGTTCCCACCGGATGAATGCAGGATCCTGACCTCTCTCGTAAAACTGAGAATGAGAAGGCATTGAAACAAATAACAGAATGAAAGAAGCTATAAGAAAAGCGAAATTACGGTTTTGAAGGTGATGAAGCATGCCGGACACTGTAAACATTCCAAATTAATCAAATCGGGATAATTGATTCTCTATCCACCCTTTCTTTTTGTGGTATACCCTGCTTCATTCAGGATTTGAATGATCCTGTTGCGGAAATCGCCCTGAATCAGGATATCATCCCCCGTTACACTCCCCCCGGTATTGCAGGTTGATTTTAAAAGCCGCGCCAATTCTTTGCGGTCATTGGTAGTGCCGATAAATCCGGAGATCAGTGTGACGGTTTTTCCTTTACGGCTTTTACGATCGACGGAAACATACACTGTTTGATGCTCCGGTGGCAGGGATTTCTCTTCCGGGGGGTCGTCGTCTGTGTATTGATATTCCGGATTGGTAGAATAGACAATACCGGTACGCTGCTTTCTCTTCTTCTTGTTGTCGTTCATCTCTCTTCAACCTGTTAATGGAAAAGGCATTTTGAAAATACGCATTAATTTCAATTTTAATGTGGCTCAAGAAGAAAAAACATTAAATTCGCTTCGTTGTATTGATCAGAAATCTACTAAGGATGAAACAGTTCAGAGTATATAATCTGACCATCGGTTGGTTCATATTCATTATCGCTTCGGTTGTTTATTTGTTAACCATTGAGCCAACCACCAGTCTCTGGGACTGTGGTGAATTTATTGCTTCGGCATTTAAGCTGGAAGTAGGACACCCACCGGGGGCACCCTTCTGGATGATCATGGCGAGGGGACTCTCCCTTTTTGCCGGAACAGATGTCTCTCAGGCAGCAAAAATGATCAATACACTGTCCGCCCTGGTCAGTTCCTTAACCATTCTTTTTCTCTTCTGGACCATCACCCACCTTGCCAGAAGGATTTTGATCAAAGGCGATGATTATTCAACCGGAAAACTGATTGCCGTGATGGCAAGCGGGATCGTTGGGGCATTAGCCTATACCTTCTCCGACACCTTCTGGTTTTCAGCCGTGGAAGGAGAGGTTTATGCAACCTCGTCACTCTTTACGGCCATTGTTTTCTGGGCAATCCTTCGGTGGGAGAGTGTAGCCGAAGAGAAACATGCCGACCGGTGGTTAATCTTTATCGCCTATCTGATGGGCCTGTCCATTGGGGTACACCTGCTCAATTTACTTGCAATTCCAGCCATCGTTTTTGTTTATTATTTCAGGAAATATAAACCAACAAAACGGGGATTTATTTTAGCAATCCTGATCTCTATTATCATCCTGGGTGTTATCATGTACGGGATCATACCGGGAATTGTAAAAACCTCCTCCAGGTTTGAACTCTTTTTTGTCAATACAATCGGCCTTCCTTATAATTCCGGAGTATTAATCCATATCGTTTTCACGATTGCCTCCGTTGCCGGAGGAATCTATTTCACGAGGAGAAACGCTAATCCGATATATGCTGCCGTCTCGTCAACAATAGCGTTGATTCTCCTGGGTATCCCCTTTATGTCGGACTCGTTGCTTCTGAACCTCCTGTTGCTCATCGTTGTTGCCGGAATTGTTTATTATCTTTCAACAAAAAATCACATCATTCTGAACACCCTTATTACGGCAGCCCTGGTTATCCTGATCGGCTATTCTTCTTTCACCATAATCCTGATCCGATCCGCGGCCAATCCCCCGATCGATGAGAACAATCCGGAAAATGTATTCTCTCTCCTCTATTACCTGAACCGGGAACAATATGGTGAAAGACCGCTTCTTTACGGACAGTATTACAGTGCCCCCATAGTTGACGTTGCAGAAGGGAATCCTACCTATACACCCCGGGATGGGAAATATGTCGTTTCAAGGTATGCTTCGAAGTATGTCTACGATGAACGATTGACTACCTTCTTTCCCAGGATGTGGAGTGCCCAACCCGATCATCGCCGGGTATACGAGGATTGGGGAGAGGTAGATGGTGAACGAATCAGTATCAAGAATTCACGAGGGGAAGATACCTTTGTTGAGAAACCCACCTTTGGGCAAAACCTCCGGTTCTTCTTTACCTATCAGATTGGCCACATGTACCTGAGATACTTCATGTGGAATTTTTCCGGCAGGCAGAATGATGAACAGGGATATGGAGGACCATTGAAAGGAAACTGGATTAGCGGGATAAAGTTTCTGGACCGGGCAAAAATTGGCAATCAGGATAATTTACCCGGACATATTGCAAACGATAAATCCAGGAATGTCTATTATTTGTTGCCCTTTATCCTTGGATTAGCCGGCTTCTTTTACCACGCTCAGAGAAACCGGAAAGATTTCTGGGTTGTTTTGCTGCTGTTTTTGTTTACCGGTCTCGCCATTGTTGTTTACCTGAATCAATATCCGAATCAGCCCCGCGAAAGGGATTATGCTTATGCTGGATCCTTTTATGCCTATGCTATTTGGATTGGTCTGGGAGTGCTTTCTCTTTTTGATGTCCTGTCAAGACCCATGAGGAAGGAATGGGGTGCCATTCTTGCCGGTGTGCTTTGCCTGATACTGGTTCCGGGTGTTATGGCAAAGGAGAACTGGGATGATCACGACAGATCAGGACGGTTTACCGCGAGAGATATTGCCTACAATTACCTCAATTCCTGTGCCCCGAATGCCATACTCTTTACCAATGGTGATAACGACACATTCCCCTTATGGTATGCCCAGGAAGTGGAAGGAATACGAACCGATGTCCGCGTGGTAAACCTGATGCTGTTCAACACTGATTGGTACATTGACCAGATGAAATGTAAAGCCTATGAGTCCGATCCTTTGCCCCTCTCTGTTCCCAGGGAGAAATACAAGGACGGAACCAACGGACAGGTTTTTATGATCGAAAGAGTGAAAGAATATATCCCTGTTAAACAGGTGATCGATTTTGTTGTTAATGATGATGAGGCAACGAAAATAAGGTATGAGAATGAGTTGCTGGATTATATTCCTACCAAAATGTTTCGTATACCCGTTGATTCTGCTACAGTAGTTGAAAACGGAACCGTTGCTCCCGAACTGGCCGATCAAATTGTAACATCAATAGATATCAAAATAAACCGGAATTACCTCCTGAAAAACCAGCTGATGGTCCTTGACCTGCTGGCTCAAAACAACTGGGAGAGACCCATCTATTATGTGACCGGTGGACACGATGATGCCCTGGGATTGGAAGAGTATTTTCAACTGGAAGGGTTTGCCTACCGGCTGGTACCGATAAAAACCGAAGGAGCAACCGGATTTCTGGAAATGGGCAGAATAAATGCCGATACCATGTATGATAACCTGATGAATACCTTCAAATGGGGCAGGATGAATGAACCCGATGTCTACCTTGATTTCTATCACAAAAGAACCTTATCAGTCATCAAGATCAGGAATAATTTTACCCGCCTGGCGGAAGAATTGGTTAATCAGGGGAAGAGGGATTCAGCCGTAGCTGTTCTTGACCGCTGTATGGAACTAATGCCGCAGGAACGGATTCCTTACGATATTTTTACCGTAGGGATAGCAGAAGCCTATTACAAATGCGATGAACTTAATAAAGCAAATGCAATCGTCGATCAGTATGCCCTGGTTTGTGAGGAGGAACTTAATTACTACTTTTCTCTGAGACCATCCATTGGTAATGCCATCGATTATGAGAAACGACTGAATCTGCAGATCTTCCAGGAATTGGTGCGGTTAACACAACGATTCGGACAGCTTGAAAAAGCAGCACGCCTTGAAGAAACATTCAATGATCTGTATAACCGGTATATCGTGAATAATCCCCGGTGATCAATCCATCAGTATCCTATTTGAAGGGCACCGATTTTTTACTTGCAGCAGACTTATTCTTTAAAAAGTTTCGGTTTTGCGATGGAAACTTTCTCTTTTGTTGGTTTGAATTCAACCACGGATTCCAGATAACAGGCCATGGTCTCCAAAAGTTTTTCCGGCAGAACAGGTTTGGAGATAAATTCATTGCAACCGGCAAGAAAACAACGCTCCCGGTTATCAAATGTATCGTAGGCGGAGATAGCAATTATGGGAAGTTCTTTACGATACTTACGAATCTCCCGGGTAGCATCCGATCCGTTTACAAACGGTACCAGGACATCCATCAACACCAGGTCAACTTTTTGATCTTCACTGCAGCAAATCTCTATTGCATCCAGTCCGTTTTTTACCCATAACACGGTTGCATCCACCTCCTTAAGCAGGAATTCAAAGTACTTGAAATTTGGTTCATCGTCTTCAACAACCAGAATCGTTTTGCCTTGCCAGTGGTATGGATAGATCTTTGTATCCAACGTGTTGTTAATTGGGTGTTCAGTTTTCGGGATGAAAAGATACGGAATAAATGGCTATGTTTCAGGCTGTGCTATAAAAATAATAAACAGGGCATTGTTGAAAACTCGTTAATAAGGATGGAATTTCATATATTACCCGCACTTAGAGAAATACCATACACCAGGCTACATGACAAACAGATTTATATTCACTCACCAGCCGGTAAATAAATCCTGATAATAGAAATGAGCCTACGGGATTTTGAATAATTTTGGATTTGCTGC
>CAYZVJ010000063.1:0-18770 GCA_964481765.1 uncultured Rikenellaceae bacterium
TTCTGAGAACGGTTCGTATCCAGATCCTTCCAATCCCGGCTCATTTTCCAGATGAGCCCACCATGCTCATCGACAAAACGTGTATCAAGCAGTTCAAATATTTCGAGGGCTTTCTCCAAAAAAATCTCTTCTTTAATTGCTCTGAAAGCATTCACCAGTCCAAGAACGGTAAAGGCATGACCATAGGCATCTTTCGTAAAATCCGTTTTCGAACCATTTTCGTCACAAGCCCAGACAAAACCGCCTTCTGCCTCATCATAGAAACAATCGATTAAAAAAGATCCACCCGATCTGATGGTTTTTATTATTTCAGGATCCCGTGTCACCCGATACCCATTGGAAAAAACATAGAGCAAACGGGACTGGCTGACCAGTGTGCCAACTGCTTCACCTGACCGGCTCCAGTCCCGGCTCAGGTTGGGATAGTAAAAACCATTCGGATCAACAGCTGACTTCAACCAGCATGGCAGGATCTCCTGCGTGAAGTGGTCACGGAACCAGGAAAGAGGGAGTGTTTCAGAACCTGACATAAAAGCAAAGGATGATTGTACAAGGATGATGGATGATGGATGAAGGGTTAAAGATGACAATGAAAAGAACTTATTTATTACCCTGGGCAGTTTTTCTTGCCTGGACAAATATAGAAGTTAACTCATGAGCTTCATTTTTAAGTCTTTTAACCTCGTCTCCTTTAGTAAGTCCTATATCTTCTGAAAATTCAAGCCAGAATTCTGACTCATCTGCTTCTTCAGTCACTATGCTAAGTTTTGATATAAAGATTGCTTTTGTCTGACTAAGCTGAGATGCCCTGTAATTCGCTGCAACAGAGGATGATGACTTAAACAACTGCGAAGCACAATGTTTTCCCATAAATGTCTTCGGGAATTTTTCAACCAATCTGAAGCAATCCAGTGCAAATTGTTTAGTACGATCCCTTAAATCTCTCATTATTAAAAATAGTTATGAAAAGTGATGACTAAAAGGTTTGATTTTACAAGATATGCTTTTTTATTTTGTGCAGAATTTTATGTTTTGTAATTCATTTTATTACCTAATTACTTCATCCTTAAAATATTATCCTTCATCCTTCATATACTTTCTCCTTCATCAATTATCCTTAAACCTTAATCCTTCCGATAGCTTCGCCCCCTCATTCCCATCTCCTGGAACAATAAGGTACTGAAATTCTGCACTTTGAAATTTGGTTTGCGAAAGTTTCAATAAATCTACTAAATTTATTGCTTGACTGAAATGTGTTATTCAATATACCCGGGTGACGGGTTATCAAACACTTCCTTTTTTTCGGGTATTCAGTTCATTCATTATTGATTATTTATTTCCAGGTTATGATTAGTCCAATAGAAAAGATCAAACAGATAAAAATCATCCCGATCATCACTATTCATCGGATGAAGGATGTCATACCTGTAATTCAGGCACTGCTCAAGGGTGGACTACCGGTTGCAGAGATCACGTTTCGTACAGATCTTGCCATTGAAGCAATCAGCCTTGTTTCCGGGAAATTTCCTGATTTGTTGTTGGGAGCGGGAACAATTCTTACACCAGACCAGGCTGATGAGGCATATGCGAATGGGGCAAAATTTATGGTGACACCCGGTTTTAATTCACGCGTCGTGGATCATTGCCTTGAGCGGGACATCCCCATTATTCCGGGACTGAACTCCCCCACACAGATTGAACAGGCTCTGGAGAGGGGAATCGATCATGTTAAATTCTTTCCGGCAGAAGCTTCAGGCGGTCTCCCTTTTATCAGCGCAATTGCCGCACCTTACAGGACAGTCCGGTTCATGGCCACCGGTGGGATAAACAACACCAACCTCAGAAAGTACCTTTCGAATCCGTTCATTTTTGCCTGTGGAGGAAGCTGGATGGTAAATAAAGAGCTTATCACCGAAAGCCGGTTTGATGATATTACCCGGATTGTGAAGGAAACAGTCGAGTCGATGCAGGAATTATAAATTAGCTGCAACTTTAAAACCAATGCGGTCAATGATAAAAGTGTCCTGGCGAATCATTGCCATTATCCTGATTCATTTACTACCACATCCTGTATTTGCTGATAATACGGAACCACTGGAGCCCAGGAAAACGGTAATCCCGCCAGAGATCGATGGTTTGCTGGATGATTCTATATGGCAGGGAACCATTCAGTTAACGGGATTTAAAACATACGCTCCGGATTTCGGGAAACCAATGGAGTATAAAACAATTGCTTATGTAGCGTATGATGAGGAGAATCTCTACTTTGCATTTCAATGCTTTGACAACGAGCCAGGTAAAATAAAAACATCGGTTGCCCAGAGAGACAAGATCGTTGCAGACGATTGGGTATGCATCAACCTCGATTCTTTTAATGACCAGCAGGGCCTATATGCATTTTACATCAATCCATCCGGGATTCAAATGGATAGCCGGTTTGCCGGCGGACAGGAAGATCATGATGCCGACTTTGTATGGTACAGCAAGGGTGTCATTCATGATAAAGGGTATAGCATCGAGGTGCGGATTCCCTTTAAAAGCATCCGTTATTCCAACAAAGACAGGGTAGAAATGGGAGTCATCTTTGAGCGCAGGATCAGCCGTCTTTCGGCCCAGGGAACTTTCCCTCCGCTGGATCCCGAAAAGGGATCATTCTTTCTTACCCAAATGCAACCATTTTATCTTTATGGTATTAAACATTACCGGCTTTTTGAAGTATTACCGGCAATTACCTACAGTCGCAGAAGCATTCATCAGGGAGGTGAGTTCATAACCCCCGACAAAGTTTTCGATCTCAGTTTAACCTCCAAGCTGGGTATTACTTCGGAATTGATTCTGGATGCAACCTATAATCCTGATTTTAGCCAGGTTGAATCGGATGCCGGGCAGATTGATGAAAACCTCAGATACGCCCTGTTTTATCCCGAGAAGAGACCCTTTTTTCTGGAGGGGAGGGAACATCTCAATTTTGCCGGCATTGTGGAGGGTGATCCATTGGCTGCTATTATACATACCCGGCAGATTGTGAATCCCCTAACCGGGGTGAAATTATCAGGTAAACTGGGTGAAAAAGACCGGATATCTGCTATATATGCCCTTGATGAACTGCCGGAAGAAGGATCTGAGCAGCAAGATCCCTATGCTCATTTCTCCATATTCCGGTATAAACACGCTCTCCAGGAAGATAGTTATTTCGGTGTTATTTATACCGGACGGGATCTTCCTGATAATTACAACCGCGTTTTTGGATTCGATGGACTCGTCCGTCTTAATCAATCGAGCGTAATCGGTTTTCACGAATTTCTTTCCACCACCAAAACTGCCCGCTTCAATTCTGTGGAAGCCGGAAATGCATTCGGGTTAGATTACCTATACAACACAAGGAACCTGGATATTGACGCTGGCATCCAGGATCTTACGGATGATTTTGAAACCGATATCGGGTATGTAACCAGAACAGGAATTACCAGGGCCCGGTTTTATGTGATGCCTAAATTTTATCCCAAAGCCGAATCCGTTCAACGCATCTCCCTGAAATTATCAAGCGCTGTAATCAACGACAAACCAAGCCGCTTGTATGAAACAGTTAACTCCATAGTGTGTAGCATACAGCTAATGAATAATACTTTCATTTCCATGGGGGGTGAGTATTCAAATGAAATTTTCCAGACAAAACGGTTTAATACGAGTGGCGGTTTTGTCCAGGTTCGAAGCCAGGCCACCAAACAACTTTATCTCTTTGGCAGGTACAGCAGGAAATACATGATCCGGTATGTTGCGGATGCCTACCCCGGTTTCGGGAATATCATCAGTAGCAGCATTCTATACCAGCCTTCGGAAAAAATCAAAACCGAGTGTACGGTTTCCTACTCCGACTTCATGAATACATCTGACCATAACAAAGAATATGACTTCACTATACTCAGAAGCAAAAACACTTTACAGGTAAATAAATACCTGTTTTTCAGAATAATTGCTGAGTATAATACCTTCCATAAATCGTTGACAGCAGATTTTCTTGCTTCCTTTACCTACATACCGGGAACGGTAATTCATTTGGGCTATGGTTCCCTTTTCGAAAAGGTGAAATGGGATGGTGAATATTATGTTCCGGCAAACCGTTTGCTGGAAACCAGGAGAGGAATTTTCTTTAAAGCCTCTTACTTATGGCGGTCGTAATAATGAACAAATAACTTTTTAATGGGTTACCTTCATAAAAACAATTCATGACATTCATTGGAACATACCTCCTCGCTCTGGCAGGGATAATCAGCATGATGATTCTGTTGTGGTTGGTCAGCATCAAGCTTCGAAATGTAAGCATCGTCGATCTCTTCTGGGGGTTGGGTTTTGTGGGAGCCGGCATCTATTATTTCCTGGTTTCTGATGATGGCTTCGAACCCAGAAAAATAATCATGCTCACTCTTGCCAGTATCTGGGGAATTCGCCTTTCTGTCTACCTGACCTGGAGAAATTATGGAAAAGGTGAAGATATCCGGTACCAGAACTTTCGGAAGAACTACGGTGAACACCGCTACTGGTGGATCAGCTTTTTCCAGACTTTTTTATTGCAGGGTGTACTTATGTGGATCATATCAGCACCGTTGCTTGGTGCCAGTTTTTCATCCGAACAGGCAAGTCTTTCATTTTTTGATATTGCGGGATTATTTTTCGGTTCATTCGGTATTGTTTTCGAAACAACAGGAGATATTCAGTTAGCAAAGTTTAAGCAGAATCCGGAAAACAAAGGAAAAGTAATGCGGTCCGGTCTGTGGAAGTATACCCGCCATCCGAACTATTTCGGAGATTCACTTGCCTGGTGGGGATTTGGACTTCTCTCTGTTGCTGCTGGTGTTTACTGGCCTCTTATCAGTTCTGCACTCATGACGTTCCTGCTTCTCAAGGTTAGCGGAGTTGCCATGCTTGACAAAACCATGGTTAGCCGGAAGCCTGCATACCGGGATTATATCAAGACCACATCCGGGTTTTTCCCCTGGTTCCCGAAAACCAACAAAAAAATAGATAACTTTAAGGCATAAATCGTCTATTATGCCTCTTAACAGATGCCTATTATTACTTTATCTGTTCCTGTTTCTGTCATTTTTTATTTCCTTACCGTCTTGTTCTGATAACGATCCGGTTGTCAGCATAATGGTTGAAGCGGGTGATTATGTGCGGATAAACACTCCCGTATCCGTTTCCCTGGAAAATCTTTCCATTCGTAAAACAGACGATCTTATACTGAAATGCATTGATGGCAAAACCGGAATTGAAGTACCCTGCCAGCTTGAACCGGGCGATCCCCTGCAGCTCTACTGGATCATATCCGATACTCTAAAACCGGGTGAAGAAAGATCATACCGACTGTATATGGGTGAAAGCAGTGATGACCCCATTCTGAAAACCATCAAGAAGGAAGGACATCTATCCATTTATGCAGGCTCCAGGCCTGTGCTGCAGTACAACCATGCTCCGGTATCCCCTCCGGAAGGTGTTGATTCGAGCTATACCCGAAGTGGTTTTATTCATCCGTTATGGTCTCCTTCCGGGGATACACTCACCCGGATACAACCGCCCGATCATTACCATCATTACGGGATATGGAATCCCTGGACCAGGGTGAATGTTGAAGGAAGGGAAGTGGATTTCTGGAACCTGGGGGATAAAAAAGGCACTGTCCGGTTCAACTCCTATATTTCGACTACCGGGGGTCCTGTTTATGGAGGATTTCGTGTGCTGCACGATCACATTGACCTGACGGCTCCCAATGGGGGAAAAGTTGCATTGAAGGAAGAATGGGATGTGCGTGTATGGAAACCCTTTCAACATTGGTCAGGAGAATGCTGGTTGTGGGACCTTACCTCGATCTTAAGCTGTGCAACACCCGAACCGTTGATCCTGGAACAATACCGGTATGGAGGGGGTATCGGTTTCCGAGCTACTGCATCCTGGACAAACAGCAACAGCAATATACTCACATCCGAAGGGAAAACACGTGAAGACGGGGATGCAACGTTAGCCCGGTGGTGCATGGTTTACGGAGAAACGGGAGAGGGCATGTCAGGGATACTTTTTATGAGCCATCCACAAAACAGGGAACACCCCGAACCCATGCGGATATGGCCGGTGGATAACAAGGATGTTTTTTTCGAGTTCTGCCCTATCCGTAACAAAGAATGGGAGATCCTGCCCGGGAAAAAACAGGTGCTTACTTACCGGATGCTGGTTTATACCGGAACAATTACGACTGAGGTTGCCGAGAGACTTTGGCAGGATTTCGCCTATCCTCCTGAAATAACAATTGAATCATTCGATTAATAAACAATACCATGAATAGGATGACAGACAAAAAAGAAAAAGAGGTTTTCAAAGGAGTGAGTCGCCGTGACTTCCTGAAAACTTCAGCAGTTATTGCCGGGACAACGTTTGTTGTTCCTTCCATTGTTCCTTCCTGTGTTATGGGAAAAGATGCTCCCAGCAATATGATTAACATCGGGGCGATCGGTGTGGGCAGGATCTCCCGGACCCACGACCTGCCGGAAACCCTGAAATATGATTTCACGCGGCTGATAGCCGTTTGCGATCTCGACAGCAAACGGCTGAAAGAGGGTAAGGAATGGGTGCAAAACTTCTATGCAGAAAAAAATGGAAATCCCAATTATGTGGATGTGAAAATGTATGGGGATTTCAGGGAGATGCTGCAGAACAAGGAAATTGATGCCGTACTGATCAGCACACCGGATCACTGGCATGCCATTCCTGCTATCGAAGCAGCCAAAGCCGGTAAGGATATCTATTTGCAGAAACCCACTTCCCTGACCATTGCGGAAGGCAGGGCATTGAGTGATGCCATTCAACGCACGGACAGGATATTCCAGATCGGAAGCCAGCAGCGTTCTGTCAATCCATGGCCCCAGTTCAAACGGGCATGCGAGCTGGTTCGTAACGGAAGGATCGGGAAGCTCCACACGGTAATCATTGGTCTCCCGGGAGATCCTTCAGGGGATGAGGAGCCAGAGATGCCAATCCCTGAAAACCTGAATTACGATATGTGGCTGGGATCCACCCCCTCTGTCTTCTATACGGAAAAACGGGTCCACCCCCAACACGATTATTCCCGGCCCGGATGGCTGCGGTGCGAACAGTTTGGTGCCGGAATGATCACCGGCTGGGGTGCACACCATGTGGATACAGCCCACTGGGGAATGGATACGGAACTGACCGGACCGGTTGAAGTAGAAGCCGAAGCAGAATTTCCCGAAAGCGGATTGTGGGATGTCCATGGCCCCTTTAACGTAAAAGCCAAATATGCTAATGGTGTAACCATGCTGATCAGCGGAGATAATCCCAATGGGGTGCGGTTTGAAGGAGATGAGGGATGGATCTTCGTTACCCGAGGTAACTATGCCGTTACTCCATCTGACCCGGTATCATCAGATGAGAACAGGAAATCACTGGATGCCAGCGATCCGAAGATCCTCGAATCGGAGATCGGACCGGAAGAGATCCACCTGTATCATAGTGAAGAGCAGCATGGCAACTGGCTGAAGTGCATCAAATCACGGGAACAAACCGTCGCTCCGGTCGAAGTGGCTCACCGCTCATGCAGCGCCTGCCTGGTCAGCCACATCGCCATGAAGCTGCCGAGAACACTTTACTGGGATCCGGAAAAAGAGCAGTTTAAAAATGACGAAGAAGCAAACTCAATGCTGTCAAGACCCATGCGGGAACCGTGGGTGGTCTAACAATTTAATTGTCTAATAGAACAGATATAGTCCTCCCTCAAGGGGACACTATGCGTAAAACCAGAGGCTGGTTTATCTGTATACTAAAATTTAAATCATGAATAGTAGAGTAAAACGCGTTCCTATCTTCATTCTAATTTCATTCATTATGTCTTTTTGTAAAAATCCGGATGTGCCTGACACATCGGGAACCAGGCAATTCACGGGTTCGAAAGGCGAGGTGATCCTGATGACCCTTGATCCCGGGCATTTTCATGCTGCACTGGTACAAAAAACCATGAAAGACCAGATCAATCCGGACGTTTATATTTTCGCTCCCGATGGGCCGGATGTTACGAATCACCTTCAACAGATTGAAAAATACAATTCCCGAGCAGATAATCCGACACATTGGGTGTCTCACCTTTATATCAGTGATGATTTCCTGGAGAAAATGCTGGAAGAAACACCGGGAAATGTAATGGTGGTAGCGGGAAACAACAGGAAGAAAACAGAGTATATCAGGAAAGCTGTTGAGCATGGAATCCATGTACTGGCTGATAAACCCATGGCAATCGATACCGATGACTTTGCGATCCTTCTTGAGGCTTTTAAAGCGGCTGAAGAGAACCACCTGTTGCTTTACGACATCATGACAGAGCGGTTTGAGATCACCACGATCCTGCAAAAGATGTTTTCCCGAATTCCGGAAGTATTTGGTGAACTGGAAAAAGGAACACCGGATAATCCCGCGATTACCAAAGAGAGCGTTCACCATTTCTTTAAATATGTCTCGGGAGAAAAGATCCAACGTCCTCCCTGGTTCTTCGACAGTAACCAACAGGGAGAGGGTCTGGTGGATGTCACCACACACCTGGTGGACCTGGTCCAGTGGGAGTGCTTTCCTGGAAAAATTATCGATTACAAGAAAGATATCAATATTCATAAAGCCAGCCGATGGCCCACTGAGGTTTCCCCGGAACAGTTCATGGAAGTTACCAGACTAGCTGAGATTCCGGATTATCTGCAGAAGGGTTTGTCTGAAGAAGGATTGCTGCGGGTATATGCCAACGGATCGATCCTCTATGAAATCAACGGGATAATGGCAAAGGTATCCGTGGAGTGGAAGTATAAAGCCCCGGAAGGAGGCGGGGATACACACTATTCTGTGATGCGTGGAACCCGATCCAACCTGATCATTCGCCAGGGAATAGAAGAAGAGTTTAAGCCCATTCTCTATATCGAACCTGTCGATGGTGTCGATCCGGATGCTTTTGGAAAAGATCTTGACCGTGCCCTCGGGATGATCAATGAAACGTATCCTGGGATAGCCATACAGACCCTGAAAGGCGTATGGAAAGTCATTATTCCCGAACAATACAAGGTAGGCCATGAAGCTCATTTCGGACAGGTTACGGATAAATTCCTGCAGTACCTGGTGGATGGCAAACTACCGCCCTGGGAAGTTCCCAACATGATCACAAAATATTATATAACAACAAAAGCACTGGAAATGGCACGTGCTGAAGGAACAACCGATTTGCCATAAACCGGTGAATACAAATCCGAAAATCTTTTATTAACTCTTAACAATATAAACCATGGTCAAACGAGGCATTCAAACATCCCTGTTGATTCTGATCTCTATTTTGTTCATCTCCTGTGAAAGCGGTATCCGGAAAGAACAACGCGTGCTGGTATACACAAAAAATGGAGAAGGATATATTCATGATAATATCGAAAACAACGTGAAAGCAATCAAAGAACTGGGAGATGAAAACGGATTTATTGTCGATGTTTCCGGTTCTCCTGCATCGTTCACCGAGGAAAACCTGGCAAAGTACAGCTGCATTGTTTTCGCCAATACCAACAACGATGTATTTGATACGGATGAACAGAAAGTGGCCTTTATGCGTTACATCCAGGCAGGCGGAGGATTTGTCGGAATCCATTCAGCCTGCGGTACAGAACGAAACTGGCCCTGGTTCATACGGCTGGTGGGCGGCACTTTTGTTGTTCATGCTGCATACCAGGAATTCGCCGTCAATATCATCGATCACAACCATCCCTCAACCCGGGCTCTTCCCGACCGTTGGATCCGTGAAGATGAATGCTATATTGTCACACAGATGAATCCGGCCATCCATGTCCTGATCACACACGATCTCAGTACCATTGAAGATGACCGCAAAGCCTCCTTCCCGGACCTGTTCGGCAACGATTTTCCAGGAGCCTGGTACCATGAATTTGAGGGTGGCAGATCGTGGTATACCTCTTACGGACATAACCCGGATGATTATGACGATCCCGTTTTCCGCGATCATATCCTGGGAGGGATTATTTATGCTATTGGTGAAAACCAGGAACTGGATTTTGAAAAGGCTACAGCAACAACCCCCTGGTGATGGTATAAAGTATGCAGGAGTATACAGTATATATCAACATTGAAAGAAGTATACCTCTGTGGGTTATGAGTAAAAAGATTAAACAACATGTTGTGATGAAAAAGGCGAAAGTCTCTTCATTGATCCTGTGCATTGCGTTCCTTTCAATATCCTCACTGCGTGCCCAGGTGGTACTGAATGAATGGGACGATGTGATCAGCCAACTCAGGATAAACAAACAATTAAATTCATCGCGCATGAATGCCTATGACCAGATTGAGGGTAATCCTTATCTGTACAACGGAGAATTACAGGAAGGAATGATAACGATCCGGGATCAGGGGACCTATAAAGGAAAATTCAGGTACGATATCCATGCCAATGAAGTTCATTTTCTGCAAAACGGTATGTATTGTGCCATTGCAGATCCCGGGATTATTGACAGCATTACCATTGGAGAGTATACGCTTGTTTATGCCCTGACTGATGTTGAAAAAGGCCGGGGATCATACTTTGAACTGGTATTGGATGGAAAGTGTACGTTACTGGCAAAGAAAGAGGTGGATCTGGTCGAGGCTGTCCCAGCAAAAGCCTATTCCGATCCCAAGCCTGCCCGTTTTGACCGGGATGATGATACCTATTATATTATGAAAGATGTGCGCATAGCCATCAAAATTAACCGGAGAAACATCCGGGATATCTTATCAGACCAGGGTGAAAAAATCGAACAATACATTAAGGAGCGGAAACCTTCCTTTTCTTCACGGGAGGAAATGATGGACCTGATCAAGTTTTATAACTCGCTGTAAGGTGAAGATTTTGCACTTTCAGCATGTTTAATATATGGGATTTTCACTCTTTAAATAACCGTTTAATTCCTCCACAAATTAATATTTGACAGATTGCAAGTCAAATTTTTAATTATTTTTGTATCTTGAGTCGGTATTTGGAAGATTATTGAGCAAGGGTAATGCACTTACCCTTTACATTGATGTGAAACGTATAAAAATTTGAACAATGAACCCATTTTCTATCGGTAAAACACACAATACACCACTGATAAACTTTGATCCTGAGAAGAAGGTTCTTGAAATGTCGGGCAAGTCTATACCAGAGGATCCTCAGGCATTTTACCGGTCAGTGCTCGACTGGGTAGATCAGTATACAGCCAATCCGCTCGATAAACTAACCGTGAATATCCGCCTGGAATATTTCAATACCAGCAGTTCAAAAATTCTGTTTACTATCTTCAAGAAGTTTGAAAACATGCCAAAAGCAGCGGATAAAATTGAGGTGAACTGGTATTTTGAAGAGGGTGATTATGATCTGCTTGAGTCAGGTGAGGATTATGAATCGCTGCTGAAAATCCCGTTTCATGTGATTGAAGTACCCGAATAGGAGCAAACAATATCCGTGAGGGAAGAAATTAATTACCCGGGCTGGATTTTCAGACCGGGTTTTTTTGATTAACTTTGCATTTCGGTCGGTTGGCCGAGTGGTTAGGCACCGGTCTGCAAAACCGGGGACAGCGGTTCGACTCCGCTACCGACCTCAATACCGGATCATCATATAGTTTCTTATTATTCAAAAAGCGAATCGCATTCTAACTCCGTCTATTTCTTCCTCGTATTCCATTACACCGGGCCAGGAAGGAGGTTTCATCCCGTTTTCCCATTCTGCCAATTTTGTAAGCAAATGCTCAACTATTGCAGGATAATCGGCTTTCAGGTTAAATTTTTCTTGCTTGTCAGCTTCAAGATCATATAACATCAACAGGTCATCCCGTGTATTAATTATCAATTTCCATTTACCATTTCTTACAGTTTTGTTGAATTCAGTACGCCAGAAAAGGTATTCATGTGGCGGTTTTGTTTTCTCTACGGACAGGTATGGTAAAATATCCACTCCATCAAGAGGAATGTTTTGTGGTGGTGGTATCTTACAGGAAGCAATTGAAGTAGTAAAAATATCCAAAAGAGAAACAGGATGGTGATACTGGTATCCGGGAGTTATAACCCCTTTCCATTTCATTATAAAAGGAACATTTAGACCCCCTTCAAAATGGGTAATTTTCCCTCCCTTCAGGTCACCATTATCAGTAGCACCTGTATAGGTGGCACCGCCATTGTCACTGGTAAAAAAGATCAGTGTGTTTTCTTCAATACCTGATTCATTTACCTGATTCAGTATTTCTCCAACGGCATCATCAAGTGCTGCAATCATAGCAAAATACACCCTTTTGTTTTTGTCTTTCACATGAGGGAACCTGTCATAATACGACTTAGGAGCCTGGAAAGGGGTATGGGGAGCACTGAATGATACATACAAAAAGAAGGGATCCTTTTCATTTTGCCTGATGAACCGGCAGGATTCTTGTGCAATCCGTGTCGTCAGGTATTCCTTCTCTTTTACCACACCACCATTATGAACAATGGCACACGGCCCTTTTCTTTTCTGACGCCGGATGTGCTTTTCCTGGTAAATCCTGTGTTTATAATTCACGATCTCCCTGCTCCTTGCCGGAGCATACAGGCTGAATGCTTCGTAAAAACCATAAAATTCGTCGATACATTTGTTTTGCGGAAGAAAAGGTTCGTTGTAACCCAAGTGCCATTTCCCCATGCAGGCAGTCCTGTAACCAGCGGAATGCATTACTTCGAACAGGGAGATTTCCGACTCCGGTAGGCCTTGCTTCCTTATCTCATCTTCGGGAGGAGAATACCAGGGATATCTCAGGAACATCGGTTTTGTATTGACAAAGTTTTTATATACGAACAGCTCAAACTTGCTCCTGGCATACCTGCCCATTATCTGAAGTTCATTTCCAAAACGCTGTGGATATCTACCGGTAACCAATCCTGCTCTTGAAGGATTACAGACAGCACTCGTAGAGTATGCTTCGGTAAAAACCATTCCCTCCTCAGCCAACCTATTGATATTCGGAGTCTTAACACCATCATCAGAATATAAACTTATATCATTTTTCCCAAGATCATCAACCAGGATAATGATGATATTTTGCCCTGAAAAGTCACTATTCAGTTTTTTAATACTTAACAAATAGTCCCTTTTTACTGCCAGGGCACTTGAATCCTGGTAAATTGGCGGGTATACAGCTTGACCGGCAGAAGAAAAACTGAAAAGGGAAACTATCAGGAAATAAGTAATATTTAAAACAAAACCAGACCTCATGATAAAGGAAAACCGTTAATACACTTCAACCTATAAAGAAAGGTATTTGAAAAACAGTAAAATGGGTTACTGTATTTTGGGCATTGTTTTGCTTCAGCTTCCATGAGTACGGCTTAAGACAACGCTCACGCTGTCCACCTTGCCACCGACCGGAGGGTTCATCTTTGCCACCCGCACAGTGATCTTTTCGATTCCACTAATTTCATGGAACAGGACATCCAGGATCCGTTTGGCAATGTGCTCCAGCAGGTGTGATTTTTTCGCCATCTCCTCTTTCACCAGCTTGTATGCTTTCTGGTAATTCACTGCATCTTTCAGGTCGTCGGATTCCGCCGGGCGGGTCATGTCCGTTTCAATGACCAGATCTACCAGGAATTTGCTGCCCACGATCTGCTCCTCCTTGAAGTGACCGTGATAGGCATAGAATTCCATGTTTTCAAGCCGGATGACTCCCATGCTGGCAAAGATTGATGTGCCCAAACAAACAACGTAAGGGGTTCTCAATTTACAAATTTTATATGGAATAATTGAAATTATACCGACCGGAGACCATATTCCATAAATCCTGCTATTTTTGTAGGGCACCTTTATGGGAAGCAGTTGCACATTCAAATACAATCCTGCCTGGGGAGAGCGCCCGGCAACCACCTAGCCTGCCGGTTTACCTGCCGGAGGCATGGCAGGCAGGGGTCGGGCAGGCAGGGAACGGTCAAACTCAAACGGAAGCAACATGAAAAACAACAGCGGGGCCCGGGAATCCCTCAACTTCATCGAAGCAATCATTGATGAGGATCTGCAACTTGGCAAGAATGAGAAACGCGTCCATACACGGTTTCCACCGGAACCGAATGGATACCTTCACATCGGTCATGCCAAATCGATCTGTCTCAATTTTGGCCTCGCCAATAAATACAATGGCAAATGCAACCTCCGGTTTGACGATACCAATCCATCCAAAGAGGAAGTGGAATACGTCGATTCAATTAAGAAAGATGTCCGCTGGCTGGGATTTGACTGGGAAGAACGTGAATATTATGCTTCAGACTATTTCGATAAGCTGTATGAATTTGCCGTCAAGCTGATCAAACTGGGACTGGCTTACGTGGATGACCAGTCGGCAGAAGCGATTGCCGGGCAGAAAGGAACTCCCACACAGCCAGGTCAGGAAAGTCCTTTCCGAAACCGGAGCGTTGAAGAGAACCTGGACCTTTTTGAACGGATGAAAGCCGGGGAGTTCAGGGATGGAATGCGAGTGCTGAGGGCAAAAATCGACATGTCATCCCCCAACATGCACATGCGGGATCCGATGATATACCGGATCAAGCACGAATCCCATAACCGCACCGGTGACCGCTGGTGCATCTACCCCATGTATGATTTCGCCCATGGACAATCCGATTATTTCGAAGGAATAACCCATTCCATCTGTACCCTGGAGTTTGAGGTTCATCGTCCGTTGTATGACTGGTTCACACAGCACCTGGCTGAAGGACCCTATCGCCCCCGGCAAATCGAGTTTGCACGGTTGAACCTGAACTACACCATCATGAGTAAACGCAGGTTGCTCGAACTGGTGAAAGAGGGTCATGTGAGCGGATGGGATGATCCCCGGATGCCCACCATTTCGGGTTTGCGAAGGCGCGGTTATACACCCGAATCGATCCGTAATTTTGCCGACCGCATCGGGGTTGCCAAACGCGACAACGTGATCGACGTGGTACTTCTCGAACATGCCGTTCGTGAAGACCTGAACCTCAAATCCCCGCGGGTGATGGCAGTGCTTACTCCGCTCAGGGTGATCATTACCAACTATCCGGAGGGTCAGGTTGAGGAGCTCAAGACGATCAATAATCCCGAAGACGAATCGATGGGAACAAGAAAGCTCCCCTTTTCGCGTGAGCTGTTTATCGAACGGGAGGACTTTATGGAGGATCCACCAAAAAAGTTTTTCCGTCTTGCTCCGGGTAGTGAGGTGCGGCTGAAAAGCGCCTACATCATCAAATGTGAAGATTTTGTAAAGGATGAAAAAACGGGGGAGATCCTTGAACTCCGTTGCACGTACGATCCTGCAACCAGAAGCGGGTCCGGAAATGACCGGAAGGTGAAAGGGACACTTCACTGGGTATCCGCTCCCCATGCGATCGATGCCGAAGTCAGGATCTATGACCGGCTGTTTGTCCATGAAGACCCGTCCGGACAGAAAGACCGTGATTACAAGGAATTCCTCAATCCCGATTCCCTTAAGGTACTTGCGGGATGCAAGCTGGAACCTTCCCTCACAAACCTGAAACCACTCGATAAATTCCAGTTTCAACGGCAGGGATACTTCTGTGTTGATCCCGATTCCACCAATGAACATCCGGTCTTTAACCGAACCGTCCCCCTCCGGGATAGCTGGACCAGGATGAAAGAGAAATAACAACGTTCAACACTCAACGTCCAACATCCAACGTTCAAATAAAAAACAAAATAAAAAAAGTGAATTACCAACATTGATTAACGAATTTCCAACCGATGAAGTGAAATAAAATCAAAACCATAAACAAAACATCATGAATCATCAAATTTCCCGCAGAAAATTCTTTTACAGTTCTCTCGGACTCAGTGCCGGGGCAATCCTGTTAAAAACATTCCCAACCTTCGGACGGCAGGGAAACGGAATCACCCCGCTGATCATCACCAGTCACGCCAATCCGACGGGTGAACAGGCGATGGAAGTTGGCTGGAAGATCCTGATGGACGGCGGATCGGCTGTCGATGCCATTGAAAAAGCAGCCAATGTAATTGAGGTCGACCCGGAAGACACCAGTGTCGGTTATGGCGGATTGCCCAACGAGCAAGGTGTGGTCCAGCTCGATGCATCCATCATGGATGGAAAAACCTACAGCGCCGGAGCCGTTGCCAGCCTGGAAAACATTAAAAATCCCTGCTCGGTGGCTCGCCTGGTCATGGAACGCACCGATCACGTGTTGATGGTCGGACCCGGGGCATTGGATTTTGCCAAAAAATGGGGGTTCCCGGAAGAGAACCTGCTCACCGAAAAAGCCCGTCAGATCTGGCTTCGCTGGAAAGAGGGGCTGAGCGACCGGGATGACTGGGGGCCGCCGGAACACCTGAAGGATAAAATCGACCTGCAATCCTACTACGAACGTTTTCCGGAATTCCAGGAACATTATGGAACAACCAATGTGCTGGCGATTGATGCCAACGGGGATGTAGCCGGGATCACCACAACCAGCGGGCTCAGCTTCAAGATCCCCGGCAGGGTGGGTGATTCGCCGATCATCGGTGCCGGACTCTATGTAGACAATGAGGTGGGTGCCGCCGGTGCCACAGGACGGGGTGAGGATGTGATCAAATCGTGCGCAACATACTACATCGTTTTGAGGATGAAAGATGGCCGTACTCCCCAGCAGGCCTGCGAGGATGCCCTGCAGATGATCATCGACAAGTACAAAAAGGTGAATCCCGAATTCTTTCCCGGCGAAAAATTTGTCGCCATTAACAGAGCTGGTGAGCTGGGATGCGCTACCATGATGGGCAGAGGAAACCCGAGGATGTCAGTGATGAACCAAAACGGGTACAGCCGGTACGAGGGAACGGTGAAAGTGAAGAACTAGAAGTTCAGAGTACAGAGTACAGAGTACAGCGTTCTACATCCATCAGACTCCCACTAAAAGCGGGGATCAGACGGTTGTGATTCAGTTATCAGTCCACTATACATAACCATTAACATTTAACTGATAACTATTAACTGAAAAAGCCGCTGTGTGCGGCCTTCTTTGGTTGTTGCCCTGCCAGGGAGAGTTACTCGCCCCGCCAGCGTCGGGACTCGTGAGCCTGATGTTTGGGTTCAACAACCAAAGAAGAGCACCGTACCGGTGCACTGTTTTTTTCATTTCTCGAGTCACATCCAAATGAATTTGCCTGTCCCTCTCGAAATAAAAAAAAGCCGCTTTGCGGCTTCTTTGTTTGTTGCCCTGCCAGGGTTCGAACCTGGACTCTTCTGATCCAGAGTCAGACGTGTTGCCAATTACACCACAGGGCAAAATGCAGGAACACAAAGGTAAGAAAATATCATGTAAAACGAACCAAAGGTTCGTTGTACTGATCATTACCATAACCTTTAGTCGGAGCAGGATGGGTGGTTCCTCGTCGCTCGACTCAAGCTCGGGCGACGAATAAAGAAAATGAGATTGGACACCAACGAGTGATACGATGACTGAGTAAGGGACCTTACAGGCGGTGGAAAGTCATCGTATCACTATGTTCACAGACACCGTCAGGTTTGGTAAACCCTGACGGGTCTTTCTGGTGGTTATTAATTTCGTTACGACAGGTCAATATGTCACAGGGCCAGATGGCGCCAAATACCCTGTAGGGGTTATCTGTTTGTAGGAAAAAGAAACAGGTTGAAGAACTGCCGAAACTGCCATACATTCTTCGTGGGAAATTTTTTCATTCGGCGTAATGCACAAGTGCTGATTCAAGCATCAGTAACTCCCGGTCCATGGAGTGTTTTCCCTTTGATCAATGCCGGTAGTTGGACCGGGTATTTTTTATCTCCTCATTCCACAGGGCGTTGCCCTGTGCTATTAGATATCGCCCCGTTGGGGCTTTTGTTAAAAATCCTGGGGTTTTGAGCATGTCTGGAACCCAGAGACGCCCAGGTTGGGCGTCTCTACATTGGATCCATTCCGGTGCATTATCAATTCATGAATGACAAGGCTGTTACTTGTCGCTACGGTTCCTTCCAACTCACTCGCTTCGTCCGCCGTAGTCATAACGAAGGCGGATCTCTCAGTCCCTCAGTCTCAAAGTCTCCCCTTCTCATCTTCTCGTCACCCGTTACGCGTCACTTGTCACTAAAAAAGATAACTCATCTGCAGAAAAACGTTATTCATGGTGAAACCATCGGAATTCCCGCCACCGGCTTTCTGGTAGATATACCCGACCTCAAACGAGATCTCCGACCGCCGGCTGGAAGGAATGGCAATACCCAAACCACCGGTATATCCTTGTTTAAGTCTATCGAGATTCAGGTTGTATGTCTTGCTGAATTCGGGGATGGTGCTTTGTGTTGCGATATCCTCCTCAACCAGAAATCCGTACCAGAGGCCTCCGGTAACAAATGCCTTAACTCTGCCAGAGGTGAGGTTGACTTTTAATTTCACCGGAAAATCGATGTATGATAAATTAACGAGAACATCATCCTTTCGTACGGCAGTATCATTTGGCATGGAATGGTCCCAGATGGAGGCATTATATGAAACCCACATTGCCTTGACATTCAAAGAGAATCGTTCCAGGAAGTAAAAATCTAATTCCACCCCCAGGTTGAAACCCAATCCCGGTTTCAGGTTCACATTCCGGTATGGAATATCTGCACGGATCTTTATATACGATAGGTTGAGTCCTGCAGTAACACCGACCCGGAAGGATTTTTCCTTCCCCGGTTTATAGAGTACCA
>CAYZVJ010000064.1:0-18684 GCA_964481765.1 uncultured Rikenellaceae bacterium
ACCCAGTCTCCGCCAAATGCCAGGCTGTAAACCGGGTAAGGGGACAGTTTCAGCAGCCAATCGATCACATCCCGGATAAACCAGGGGTATTCGAACCATGAATCGCCTTCTGCCAGGATAATTTTTCTCCCGGCACGAAATGACCGTTTCCGTTTCACCCGGTTAAATTTCCTGTTTTTAAGCCTTTTCCCGGAGCGGTTCAGGAAACCTGCAAGTCCCTTATCTGCCGATGAGTGATTGATCACATCCCCCTCGTTGATGTCAAAAATGCGTTTGGTGATGTGGCGGAAGTCGTGCTTATCGATAAGTTCCAACAAAGAATCCAGCTCTTCAGCAGAGATAACTCCCCGGCAAAGTTTATCGATCAGTTCTTCCTTCATAGAGTATATTTTACGTGAAGCAGTGTTTTAACGGACTGCCGGTTGCAACCAGGCAACCTCTGTGTCTCCTTCGGCAAACGGGTTGGATTTGGGTTTTGAGGAAATGACCTTTGCCCGCACAAAAAGCTCGTCTCCGGTGTACCTGTATTCAGCTTCAGCACCGGTCCTCTCATCGAGAATTTCGGCATGGTTATTCCCTTTTCTGCAACCGATAAACTGGATGGTATACTGGATCCCGGGTTCTTCCAAAACCGAGATGCGGTAGTACCTGGAAGTAACTGAAAAATCCTCCAGCACAATTCCTGTTGAAGCGTAAAAATCGCCCTTTTCAAGTGCCTGTAAGATTGCATCGCTATGCAGGCTCCGGGCTCTGACCATTACCCATCCTCTTCCCGGGTTTGCTTTCCCGGAGCGGAATTCATGGTAATTGTGGGCATCATCGGTAGCGATTCCCATCAGGATTGGAATTCCATTCTGCAGCCGGGCAATATTTGCCTCATCCCACATGGTTTCCGTTCCCGGGTGGATGCTATCGCCGTAATTTCTGACAGACGGGTGCCCGTTAAAAACCTCGAAAAAACAGAATCCTGAAGCCTGAGCCAGGTGTTCCGTTGTCAGGGCCCAGCCAAAATTGGGATGGTTGATGAAGGAAAACAGGGGCTGGTCCAGGGTATCTGCCTGATTTTTGACAGCAATCGCCGTCCTTTCAAGGATATCTGAAATCGATTGTCCGTGCTGTGGCGGGATCAGGGAGACCAGGTTAACGGCATTCATGTGCACCGGTTTCCCGCCAAACCCATCGGTAATCTCTTCAGCAGGAATGGAGAGGAATGATCCGGGTTCATTAAAATAGCTGCAATATTCCTCAAAAGCATGAAGCCTCACAAGCAGGCTGTCATTCCTGGTTTCTTCTTCAACCCATTCATCGCCGAACCGTTCGACGCATGTGTGATATGCACTTGCAGTTGTTTCGTTACGGTTTGCAAGAGTCCATTTTTCACCCGTCTGCAAGACATTGTGGTCACTCAGAACGGCAAAGTGGTACCCGTTGCTTTTGTACCAATCCATCACCATTTCGGGGTAATGATCACCATCGCTCCAGTAGGAATGTGCATGCAAATTACCCTTGTAAAACCTGGTTTCATACCGGCAGGAAACAACCAGGATGATAATCAGGGGAAATATTCTCCAGGAGTTGGTTTTCATGTTGGGGACAATCAATAGGTAATTATCAGGTTCCTGAAGTAGCCTTCTGTTGTCGGATGGATCCAGAGGGCTATTTTTCCTTCAGTTTCACCCTGTTTCAGGTCATTGACAATCAGGCACGGTTGGTCAGCGCCACCGACGTAAAGTTTTGCCTTGATCCCGTCAACCACAATTTTTACACTGGTCCATTCACCCGGAACCATGTCCACATAGGATTCATATTGTCCGGGAGTCTCCTGCCTGAGGCGAAACCAGGTAAAATCGGGGTGGGAGACATACTGGGCAGTATGGTTTCGTCTGAGTTGATCTTCTGCCCTTCCATTTGTCGGACGGAGGTAGAAACAATCGTAGCGGCTATGATCCAGCGGATCAATCCTGAAGGCAATGCCGATGAATCCCCTTGCTCCCTCGAACGTTCCGGTTGCAGGCAGTCCGGCCAATACAACCTCGATCGTTCCATTTGTAAAATCAACATCAGGGATGAGTGCCATAGTTTCCTGGCTGAATTCGGGATTTATTTTAACATCATTTGTTAGCCGGATGGCTTGATTGCCATTATAGGTAACCGGTTCCGCAACGAGGTTGCAGAGTTCAAGGTCTTCAGCAGAAGTGAGGGAACTTTTTTTCACACGGTTACCCTCTGACTGGGCAGAGAGCAGAACCGGGGTTATCAGAAAGAAATAAGTAAATAACCATTTACAGTTCGACATGGCTCACAAGGTTTTAAAGTTATCACATCAATTTATCAGGTTTGTTATTGAAACCCTCTCTTAAAAGAGAAAGAGTTAAAGCGGAAAGCTGCGTTCAGCAGGGCAAGGTAATAGAGATCGAGCGATTTTGAATTATCCGATGTATATCCGTCAATATAATCGGTGCGTACATACCGTCCTCCCAGTTCAATCCCGATCATCAATCTCCGGGCTATTCCCACCTGTATTCCCACTCCGCCAGGGAATGCAATGGCAATATTCCGGAAGTCATCTTCAAAGTCTTCCTCCAGTTCTCCGCCTGGAATGGGTTCGAAGTAAACCGCTCCGAAACCTACGAATCCATAGATACCGAAACGTGGAACCTCGAGCCTGTATCCTTTGCGGTTATAGCCTGTCCCCCTGGTGCGATAAAAATGAAATTCAGCCTGGATCGATGGTTCGATAAGAAAGGTATTGTATGTATATCCCCTGTTTTCATTATCGGATCCTTTATCCGAACCATATCCCCAACCCAGGTTCAGGCTTCCCTTAACGCTAATCCGATATTGAATGGTGTACCGAAACCCGGCAGAGAGTGCCGCGCGTGTTGATAATCCTCCGATATCGCCAAAGATGGTTGTTGTCCCCACCCCGGCAATGGCTTCATACCGGTCAAACTGGTATTGCTGGGCATTCATCGGTAACAGCATGAAGAAAAAGAAAACTGAAGTGGAGATTGTTCTATGAATGGATTTGTTTACCATGGTAGTGCAAGATAGTAAATTATAATTTTTAAAGTATGAATTTAATAATTTGTGCAGGTTGTATAATTGCGTTTTTCGGTTATCGGTTAAATCCTTGATTACGCAGGCGGATCAGTGTTCGGAACATCGGTTCTGTCAACTGTTCTTTTCTCCTTATCCGCATCGCTTCTTCAAGCATTTTTTTTGAAGGGGTTGATTCCTCTGCGGGGATCCAGTTAGGACGGGACTTTACAGCCCCGGAAATGATTCGGTCAATTTTCTCTTTTCCCAGTGCACCGGAGATATAAAACCGTGGTTCCAGTAACGAATCTTCTTTTCTTACCAGTTTTTCCTGCAGTGCAATTTTGTATAGTGGTGTTCCGGGGTATATCCGCAGACCTTTCGTCAGGTGAACCATATCATTCTCACTGATCCATTCATCAATAAACCGGAAGGTTTCTTCCATTGTTTTTTCGGTTTCACCGGGACCTCCGAAGGTAAAGAACCACATGGCAGGCAGGTCTGTATCGCGAAGAAGGGATGCTGTATTCTTAAGCTGTTCGATCGTAAAATTCTTACCCAGGTTAAACAGCATTTCCTGCGATGCCGTATCCGGCGTACAATCGATCTGTGAAAAACCTGCTTCAAGCATCAGGTTGAAGAGTTCACGGTTTGTATGTGCCGGGTTAATGCCCATGGTTCTGAATTTCGTTCTTATCTTACGCCGGATGATCTCCCGGCAGATTGATTCTGCCCACCCGGACGGGTCGTTAAAGGTAGAATCGACAAATTCGAAAGTCACATTCCCCACTCTTTGCACAGCCTGACTGATCTCTTCCGCAATATCCTGCACGTTCCTGAACCGGTACTGTCTGCCCTCGATCATGGGGTATGTACAATAGATGCATTTGTGATTACATCCCCGTTTGGTCTGGATGGAATAGACTCCCCTGGCGCGGTAGGGTGAAAAATCGATCTGTCTGTCTATCTCGGAAAAAGGGAGCTGCTCCAGGTCAAAATCAGGTACAGTGAAGGCATTCAGGCTCCGTTCAATCCCTCCTGTCAGCACTCCCGGAATAGTGGCAACATCCAGGCCGTTCTCCAGGTTTTCCAGCAACATGGGAAATGACTGCTCTGCTTCACCGACGATCCCGTAGTCGGCTTCAAACCGGGTCATCAGTTCATCCGGGAAAATGCTGAATCCACTTCCGCCAAGGATAAGGGGAGCCGCAGGGTAGCTGCGCAGGGGAAGAATAAAATCCCGGAAGATCTGATCGACATAATAATTGGGTTTGCCAATCACCATATCGTCGATGTTCCGGATACTGACACCAATGTAATCCGGCATAAATGCTGCCACTTCACGGGACAGGTCTTTCCCATCATCGGCTATCCCATCGAATAACCTGATGTGGAAATCTTTTCGGAAAATTGAAGCCAGGAGGCACAATCCGATGGGCGGAACAGGGTAAGGATATTTTTCAGTACTGGCATTAACCAGGAAAAGTTTCTTCATTGAGTGGTCATATTCCGGTTATACAGGTTTCTCATCGATGCTGGCTGTTCTGCAAAAGTGAACGGATTCGATCGAGCGGCTAAAAATACACTTTTCTGACGGAAATATAGATATAATGAACGTGATTTCAACAGGAAGTGGAAGGGCTTAACCATGGGATCTTTTACTTCCGGAAATTCCCGGTATGAGGAAATTATCTTCTCAGGAGCAGTGTAACGTCTCCGGCAACATAAAATGGTTTCCCGTTATAGAATTTACCAACTGCCTTAAATACATAAACATCCTGTTTGCACATTTCTCCCTTGTAATATCCATCCCATCCGATCGTAACATCATTGCTCTCAAACAGGAACTCGCCCCAGCGTGTAAAAATTCTCAGGTTGTATATATCCACTCCTTTATAGAGTGGATGGAACACATCATTTGCCTGGGATGTAGGAGAATAGTGTCCACCACTCGACTCATCCTGGTTCGGGAAAAATGCATTCGGAAAATAGATATACCCCTCACCCTCCACGATCACTGCACCGGGCATGACAAGTGTATCCACGCAATCGTGTATTGTCCAGGCTGTCAGGATGATATCGTAGGTCCCCACTTCTGTATACTGGTACGACAGTTCCTTCTCCGTGGAGGTTCCGCCATCGCCAAAATCCCAGAGGTAATGGTCACCATACTCAGTGAGGTTATAGAGTTTAATTGGCTGGTCCGGCAGCATGACCAGATCCGGTTCAACCATAAAATTAACATTGGGTTTGGTGTATACCACCACGGGTTCAAATGAATAATCGACTCCTCCATCTCCTGTAACCCTGAGCATTACCTGGTAAGCACCCGGGTCGCTAAATGTATGTGTCGGTTCATATTCGGTTGATGTATTTCCATCAGCAAAATCCCAGTAATATTCATTTCCATGATCGGAATTATTGGTGAATGATACTGTCAATGGTTCGCATCCTGCAGTGATATCCGGTACAAAATTTGAGATTGGCAGGGGTGGAAAGATCCGAATGTTGTGCTCAATGGAGTCAGCACAATTGGCACTGGATACGTTGAGTGAAATGGTATATTCCCCCCAGGTCGGGTAATCGTGGTTTCCCGGTTCCTGAAGCACAGAAGTATTTCCATCGCCAAACTGCCAGTAATAACTCCATGATCCCGCATTGGTTTCATTATCAACGGTTACGGTAACATCCGGGAAATACTGGTATACCGGTATTGCATCGAATTCAGCTAATGGAGAGGGGTATACAGTCACCGTTTTTGTAATTGAATCGATACAGCCGTATTTTGATGTTCCCACCAGGGTTACATCGAAGGTAACATCCGTAACATTGTCATTGAAGAATGTATGGGATGGTTGTGTCAGCATGCTGGATATACCATCCCCGAAATCCCATGAAAAGGTAGAAGCCCTCAGGGAGTTATTCGTAAATGAAGAGAAATAGGGACTGCAGCCTGCTGAGTCGCGTTCAAAATCAACAGCAATGCTGGGATAGACGTTTATATTCTGGGATATGGAATCGATGCATCCGTGTACCGTTTCCGCAGTCAGTTTCAGTGTGTAGGTCACCATATCATCCATGGTATTATCATAGGTATGGATGACTGTATCCAGTATATTGGTAACGTAGACTGGTGATCCATCCCCGTAATCCCAGGAGTAGGTATCTCCTGCTGTTGAATTATTCTCAATGGTCAGATCCAGTGGGGGGCAGTCAACAGTATTATCTGCCACAAAACTTGCCTTTGGGGAAGCAAAGACGGTGATTTGTCCTGAAACGGAGTCACGGCAAAGATCTTCGGATGTAACCAGTAATTTCACATCGTACACAGTATCCACATTGCTCAGGTTGGAATAAGTATGGCTGGGTGATTCAACAACGGAAGAACCGTTATCACCGAATTCCCAGTTGTATTCAACGCCTCCCTGTGAAGTGTTTGAAAAGTCCACCTTCAATGGATTACATCCCTCAGTAATACTGGTAAAGCTGGCCTCAACCTGATGGAACACGCTGACGTTTCTTGAAAGGGTGGAGGTACAGCCCTGTGGACTGGTGACCAGGAGATCGATTGTAAAGGTCTGGGAATTCGTATAGCTGTTGTTAATGAACTGCTGGTTTATAGGAGCAGTACTCCCGGTACTGTAAGGTACACCATCGAAGGTCCAGTCGTATTGCTGCCCGTTGATGGAGGAGTTATATATTGTAACATCGAACGGTGTACATTGTGACGTATATTCAATGGTAAAATCTGCTTCCACGAAAGGATGGACCAGGATAGGGACGACAAAGGTATCTGTACATGACTGGCTGTTTACCGCAACCAGTTGAACCATAAAGGTTGTATCATTCAGGCTGAAGTTTTCAAAGGTCATTGTTGGATTCAGGATATTGGAGGACTGACCGTTGCCGAATTCCCAGTTATAGTTCAGTGCGCCAGTTGAATTATTCATAAAATCGACAGTTAAGGGGTGGCAGCCCGACAGGACACTGGCAGAGAAGTTTGCAATCACTTCGGGGTATACTACAACATCCCGTCTCAGTTCCGACATGCAGTTATCCGCATTCCAGACGGTTAACACCACTTCATAAGTAACGGGAGTGGTAGGAGACGGATTGGTATATTGGTGTATCACCGGATTGGTATTGAACACGGTTGTATCGTCACCATCTCCAAAGTCCCAGTGGTGTTCTACTGCTCCGAGTGAGGCATTATTAAACGTAATGTCAAATGGTGTACAATTTGCACTGACATCAAAGGTAAAGTCAGCTTCCACGTAATTATAAACGGTAATATCAATTTCCGATGTATCGGTACAATTGTGATCGGAATAGGCAATCATTGTGGTGGTATATGTTTCGTTCACCAGGTTAAGGTTTTCGAAAAGGTGGTAGGGATCGCTATCATTGGAAGATCCTCCGTCACCGAACTCCCAGACGAATGAAGTTGCATAGGCATTCGATTGATTGGTAAACTGCACACCCAGGGGATTACATCCCTCCGTGACATCCTGAGTAAACTGGGATATAACGACCGGGTAAACCGTTATATTACGGATCAGCGTATCGGTACAGCCATCGGCATTCTCAACGACAAGCCGCAGGGGATAAACCGCCGGTACGGGGCTGACATTGTTGTAGGTGTGTGTCAATACAGGAGCGCTGGAAGCTGAGCCCGGTGTTCCGTCTCCCCATGACCATTCGTACCCTGTAATGGCACCGGATGATGCATTGTTAACTGTTATATCGAATGGTGCACATCCCTGGAAATCATTGACGGTAAAATCTGCCTGTATAAACGGATGGACCCGGACTGTCTGGTAGGATGTATCCCGGCAGAGGTTGGGTGTTGTACTCACCAGCCGTACATCATAGTCGACATTATTTACCGTCATATTTTCAAACAGGTGGACCGGATCCGTTTCTCCAGACGAGCCGCCATCGCCAAAATCCCATTCGAACATGGTGGCTGTTGCGGAAGACCCATTGGTAAAATTCACTTCAAGGGGATGGCATCCGATCGCATGATCGACAGCAAAAGCAGAGGTTACTTCAGGGTATACGGTGATCACCCGCCTGAGCGTATCGGTACAGCCACGGGTATTGTTCTTTACCACCAGTTGAACCGTATATTGTTGAGGTGCAGCAGTAGCATTAACGTAGGTATGTGTGAATGTGGGTGCCGAGGTATTGGAAAAGTTACCATCTCCCAGGTCCCACTCGTATTCCTCGATATACCCTGCAGAGTTATTATCGATACCCAGGGTAAAGGGACTGCAGCCCCTCACTGTATCAACACGAAAGTCGGCTTCGAGGTAGGGATAGACGGATATATCCGTTTCAACCGTATCGGAACAGTAGAATGGGGATATGGCAACCATCTCCACGTGGTAAATGCTGTCTGCCATCCCGAAGTTAAAATAGGTATGGGAAGGATCCGTATCATTGGAGGAATTCCCATCGCCCAAATCCCATTTGTAGCGGTCGGTATTTCCGGTGGAGGTATTGGTAAAATTCACGGTTACCGGCTGGCAGCCATCCACCACATCGGGTATGAATCCCGCGTTTATTTCAGGCCTGACCATAAGATCTCTCCGGAACTGACTGATGCAGCCATCCGTATTCCAGACCACCAGTTGGATTGTCGTTCGCTGAATGGTATCGGATGTGTTTGTAAAGGTACGTTGAAAGACGGCACTGGTGTCATAAACGTACCCGTTAAACGGATCATCAAGGTCAAAATCCCACTGGACATTCAATGTATCCGACACATCGACACCAAACGATTCATTATTGATGGTAACCACATCCGGAGCACAGAGGTACCATTTATCCATTTCAAAGTAAGCTTCAATCTCATCGGATATCCCAACGATGATGGTAAATGTAGTATCCGGGAAACAGGGTCTGGTAATAGTCACGGTATAGTTATATACCCCCGGTGGAGGTGCTGCATAGGGATTGGCGATAAACGGGTCGTTGAGGTAATCAGAAGGTGACCAGGTATAGGTCAGTCCCCCGGAAGCCCTGAGTTGTACGGTATCGCCGAAGCATCTTCCGATTGATTGCGATCCGGATTCGACCACGAGAGCCTCTCCCCTGGTTTCAGCGTAATCTGAGAAATAGCCATATTTGCATCCGGATGTTGGTCCACCCTCTATCAATCCAAGATGAAAAACGCTTGTCGAGTTAGTAATTTTCACGACCTCGTTTTGGGGAACACCACCGCCTGTAGCATTGGCAAATTCCTTATTGTTGTTTTTCAAACAGACAAAACCTGTTGCCCCGACCGGTTCGAACCAGCCTGGAGGGATATCAAACGTTGAACCATCCTCGTAATGCATGGTAAAGGCATCCTTGGCGGCATCGATGGTCATTAAATTCAGGAAAAACCGATTGTCTCCTCCAGCCGTTGACCGTGTAAAACTAACCTCAAGTGAACCGGTACAACCATCAATGGTAGGCAGTACGGCTCCGCCAAACTCACATCCAAACCCGGATACATGCAGGACATATATGGGTTTGTCTCCCATGACGTGGGTAGAGTTATTGCGCAGCTCGTATCGTACCTGCTGGCCGGCAGAAGCAATATTTGCATAAAATACACCATCGATAAAGACCTGGGTGTTGGGCTGGGTTGCCATAATAAACACCCGCTCTCCGGTCGGCACACCGACAGGATCAGGAGGAACTGCAGTCGGATTGATCAGGTTGATCTTTCCTCTCATTACAATATACTCATACCCAACGATCCTGCGGCCATCGACCCGCTGAACGGGAATTACCTGGTCTCCGATAAGGTCTTTACAACCCTGGGGTTCAGCCCAGGTGGAATCATCTTTAATGGTGACCGCAATGGGTTTGTTTGATGTGATGTGTGTCCCTCCCAGGTGATCCGCCGCAAGCTGGGTAACTGCCCTGGCGGAATAGGTTTCTCCACGATCCAGTGTTATCATGTAGGGTATCCCTGCAGGATGATCCACCGGATTTCCCTTAACGTTTGCCGTAGGGGTAATCCAGATCTGGGTATTATCCTCTGTGGCAACGATATCAATTGATGAATAGGGTACAATCGGATTGTATACTCCATTCCTCCAAAAATCATTGAAGGGAGTATAAAAGTTATATCCAAGGCCGTTTCTGCCTTTCAGCGCAAAAATATCCCGGTTGTAAAACTCATCCTCATCGTAATAGACCGTGATCAGGTTTGTTGAAGTGATGTGTACTCCCTTATTGAGAGGGGTATCATAGATGTCATTCTCCAGGTCATTCACAAAAGGAGTGACATCAATGGTTACCGTACTGTTTGCCGGAACAAAGAATGTGGTATCAAGCCCGGCCGGTCGTGCGGGTTGATGGATCCTGACTGTGCTGGGCAGATCCATGGCTGATACCCGGAAATACATGGGTTCACCCCCGGGAAAGGTACCATGACTTTCGGTTATCTCAGGAGCGACAAACCAGAACTCAACATCGGTCTGGGAAAAACCCGTGAACGAGTTCAATCCAAACAGGAATAGCAGGAGTAATTTATGTCTCGCCGGGATCTTCATCAGATGCACAATTATGGTTGTTTATACGGTCATATTTGAATTTGGTTTAACAGAATTCATACTTTATCCATTGATTTTGGCCACATGACACATTTACCCGGTAATTCATCAAATTAACATAACTTATTGAAACAAAAACACTTTTAATTCGTACAAAGACGCATGTTTTAAAACAGTGAATCATGAGAAAGGCCATCTTCTTTACAGGATTGACACTTATCCTGTCACACTGGTTGCATGCGCAGGACACTCTTTTCTTCGAAACTTTTGATGATTATCCCGATGAAAAACCTCCCGGGTGGACAACGGAGCTTGAGGTTTCTCCCAACAGGATCTGGGAGTTTGTTAACGGTGGAGGAACGCAGTTTCCCGAGATCCCGGGCAGTCGAAGACCCCCCACTGCATACAGCGGAACAGTCAATGCACTCTATTTTTATGAAAGTCTTGGTAATGAATCTGTTATACTTATAACCCCACCCATTGACCTGGAATTTTCAGTGTTGACCGAACTGCGATTCCGGCATGCTCAGATGACCTGGAACAGTGCTACATTCGGGGCACACAACGACGAGCTCAGGGTATACTATAAAACCCATTTCGACAGCAGCTGGGTTGAAGCCAATAAGTTAGCGGAATATACAGAAGCTGTGGAATCCTGGACTGAACAGACCATACAGATCCCTGAAGAAGCATTCAGTCAAACCTGCTATTTCGCATTCAAAGCCACCACAAAGCGTGGATGGGGTGTTTGCATTGATGATGTAACCATTGTGGAAACAGGGGAGCTGGAGCGCTATGTCGATGAGGTTACCATATCCCAGGAGATCACAAACCCGATACCCACCGGATCGAAATACAACCCTTTACTACAGATCGATGTAAAAGTTAAGGGCAATACAGGTAATATTACCTTGAATTCCCTGGAAGTGAAATCGCTTAACAGTTGGGATGGTGATATCGAAACCTATGGTGTAAAGTTGTTCTACAACCATTCCGGTAAGGATTTCTATGCTTCACAATTATATGATTCAGCATCCTTCTCTTCCGGTAAAGCCCTCTTTTCCGGCCTGAACCTGAACCTTCCTACCGGATATACCTCCCTTTGGATCACCTGTGACGTAAAATCAGGGGCAGCACACCTCAATACCATAGATCTGGCCATTGAAGCGGATAAAATGGATATAGACGGAACCACTTATCCTACGGTTGAGGAATCACCATCCGGTGAACGAACCATTTATGAAGCAGTTTTTTACGATGATTTTGTTACGGATAAGGGATGGGTGCTGTCGGGTGATTTCCAACGAAACAGACCTCACGGACTGGGCGGTATCTATATCGGGAATAAAGATCCGCTCTATGCGGCAGGAGATACGATGATTATCGGGAACGACCTGACGGGTTTGGGATTCCTTGCCGGTGATTATGAACCCAACGTTGCTAAATATGTCAACCTGGCTGTTACTCCCTCTTTTGACCTGTTCTATTATAACAATGTCAAACTTAATTTTTTACGGTGGCTCAACGTGGAGAACCAGGATACGGCCTCCATAGAACTGAGTCTCGACAACGGGAGCACCTGGAGTGAGATCTGGTCCAATGACAATAACCTGATCACCGATAACCAGTGGACCTTCTTTAGCTTAAATATTCCTGAAGCATACCGGAAATCCGATGTCAAAATGCGGATCAACCTGGGGCCTACTACCCTGAATAATCATTTTTCAGGCTGGAATATTGAAAATTTTTCCATAACAGGAAATTATGTTGAATATGACGTTGGTCCCACCCTCATTTCTTCTCCAGGAAACGGGTGCGGACACACCTCCGCCGAAACCGTTTCCATCAAGATCAGAAACTTTGGACCCGGTGCAACACCTACGGGGATCCCGGTAAGGTACTCTTTCAATGGAGGAAGCAGTTATGTAAATGAAATCATCCCCGGATCGATACCTTTTGAAGGGGAAATATCCTTTGATTTTACCAATAAGGTTGACCTTTCTGTACCGGGCACATACGCGGTCATCATCGAGACATTGCTGGATGTGGATGAGGAGTCATCAAACAATGCCCTGACCACTACCCTTTATGTTGATCCAACCTACACCCTTCCATACCGGCAGGATTTCGAGAGTGGAAAGGATTTCTGGAGAAAAACCGGTACGGAGGCTTCATGGGCGTATGGGACACCCGCCGGTCCAGTTATTCACACTGCCGGATCCGGGACAAAAGCATGGGTTACAAACCTTACCGGAAGTTACAATAACAATGAAAATTCGCACCTGACAGGTCCCTGTTTCGATTTTAGCGGAGTCGATTTCCCCGTTTTTGAATGCAAGATCTTCACCCACCTGGAAAAGGATATCGATGGGGTTAACCTTGAATACTCCCTGGATAATGGAGATACCTGGGAACGGGTTGGGAATAAGGGAGATGGAGATGCCTGGAACTGGAACTGGTATAACTCCGATGTCATAACCGTTCTTGATGGCAATCACGGATGGACGGATGAGATTGTCGGCTGGAGAACCGCCAGGATATTGCTTGATCCCTTGGTATTCAGGGATCAGGCGAGTGTTAAATTCCGGTTCCACCTGGCATCCAATGAATCGAATTCTTCTGATGGGATTGGCATTGATGATATCAGGATCTATGATGCACCCAGGGATGTTGGAGTAGTTTCGATTGACAGTCCGATCACAGCCTGTGCGCAGGATGTTGCAGACCATGTGTTGGTAACCATTCAGAACTTCGGTCTGGATACCCTTAAGGCAGGCGATACCATAATAGCAGGGTATGATTATGAATCGGATCCCACTGTAATTGACACCTTTAACCTGGCAGGCAATGTATTGAAAAATGCCACGTTCCAACATTCATTCAGTCAATTATTCAGCGGCGGTTCTTCAGGAACAAAAAACATTACCGCGTTTACACTCCTTCCGGATGATGGCAGGTTCTATAATGAAACCTTTACAAACGATAGTTCCTCCAAGTCGTTTGATATACTTGAAACACCCTTTGTAGATCTGCCCTATTCGATTTATACTGTACGTCCGGATACCATAGTTCTGAATGCCTATACAGGCAATCCCATAGATACCTACCTATGGCAGGATGATTCAACGGATCCGGTATTTAATGTAACCGAAACGGCAACGGCCGTATACTGGGTTGTAATAGATAACGGTTCCTGCACTTTTTCCGACACAACCTATGTCTACCGACTTATTGCTGATGCAGGGATAAGTGATATTGTCTATCCTGTATCCGATTGTGAACTCGGGGATGCTGTCCTGCCCGAAGTTGAGATAACAAATTATGGTACGGATACATTACTCGCCGGTGACCAGCTTACGGTGGGTTACAAGCTGGACAGTGATCCGGCTGTTGAGGAGCTACTGGTTCTTGGTAGCACAGTCTATCCCGACAGTGGCATACTATACACCTTTACCACACCGGTGGATATGTCGGCAATAGCAACCTATTCATTAACTGCATATACCATATTAGACTACGATGACAATGCCGGAAACGACTCCTTTAACACCAATGTTACGGTATACGGTACAACGCCGATCGATCTTGGAGAGGCAGTTGTCATCCGATCCCTTACCTATGTCATTGACGCCGGACCCGGTTACGATTCGTACCTCTGGAATGACGGCTCAACCAACCGGACACTCCTGGTTGATTCAACCGGGTGGTACTCGGTAACCGTGAAGCAGGGTACAATGTGTGAAAACACGGATTCCGTTCATGTTACACTGGTATTTCCGGATATCAGGATAGACCAGCTTTACAGCCCGGTCAGTTCCTGCGGCTTGTCAAGCAGTGAAATCCTTTACCTTTATCTGAAAAACAGTGGATCGGATACGGTGCAGGTCCAGGACACGATCGCATTTACTTACCGGATGGATACCGGTCCACTCAAATACGATACGTTATTTTCAGGAGCCAAGGTATTTCCCGGCGATTCCGTCTTCTTCACTTTCACTGATCCATTTGATATGAGTGCTGTTACATCGTATGACTTCTCCATTGAGGTTTTCTACAGACCGGATTCGGTACCTGCCAACAATACAATCAACCAGACCATTCAGGTGTACGGGTATCCAACGGTATCTCTGGGTCCTGATCAGATCTCCTATGAAAAGGAATTGATTCTGGATGCCGGGCCCGGCTATGCTTCTTACCTCTGGCAGGATGAATCAACCGACCGTTACTATACGGTTGATTACGATAACCAGACACCGGATCATATCTATTCCGTAACGGTAACTAATGAATACGGATGCCCTGCTATGGATGAGATTCAGGTTACTTTTGAAGACATCACTGATGTTGTAATTGACAGCCTTGTGAACCCGGTAAGCGCCTGTTACCTGGGCAACCAGGAGCTGATGAAAGTGCATATCCGGAATATTGGAACCGTTACCTTATCAAATCCGCAGTTCCAGGTTACCGCTATCGTTGACGAGGGGACTCCTGCAACTGAGCAGATTCTCTTATCGAAGGATCTTCTGCCAAACGATTTTTATCTTTATACCTTCACCAAGAAGTTTGATTTTTCGGCAAAGGGTGATTACAACATCCGTGTTTCAGTTACCTACGTGGATGACGATGATACATCGAATGACACACTGGTACTGGATATATCTCACTATGTCAATCCAACGGTGGATCTTGGTGGGGTGAATGACACCATAAAAACCACGCTACCCTATCTCCTGGATGCCGGAGCAGATTTCACTATCTATGAATGGAATGGAGTTCCGGGTAACCGGACATTTGAAGTAACGACAACGGGTTGGTATACGTTGGTTGTTACTGATCTGAATGGTTGCACTGCGACAGACTCGGTATTCATTGCTTCCCTGACCTATGTACCGGAAACCAGAGGGATAGAAGACAACCTGCTGGTATATCCCAACCCGGCAGGTGATTTTCTAAACATTGTCCTTGAGATTGAAACCGTTAAGGACCTTTATCTCGAAATACTAAACGGGATTGGTCAAAAGATCCTGATCCGTGAATACCCGTCGACCAACCAGATTTATGAGACATTGGATGTTTCCGGTATGTCCAAGGGATTTTATATCCTGAAGCTGTGGACAAAGGAAGAAGAGGTATACAGGAAGATCATTATCGAATAAGGTCTTAACAGACAAGTCAATTTTCAGGTACAGGCATCCCATTTCAAAATGTGGAATGGGATGCTCTCTTTTACAGCTGTCCATAATCGCACACCCGGTGTAACGGTATCGGGCAAAACCCAAAAGTTCTCAGTCCGGACAATGCTTTCTTATCTGTTTATTTTCATTACGTTACAAGGTTTGGTATGTAAATTGATTTAGTAACCGTGGAATCATGACAGGCCTTTTATTATGTTTCAGAGCTACTTCAAAATAGCAGGGAGGAATCTCTCCCGTTACAAAGGTTTTTCCTTTATTAACATTGCGGGGCTTGCTATCGGGATGGCATGTTCCATATTGATCTTCCTGTTTGTCGGTGATGAGCTGAGTTATGACCGGATTCATGAAAAGGCAAACCGGATCTACCGGATCGGGCAGAAAGGGAATATCGGTGACAGGAAATTCAATGGGAGCACCACACAGGCACCGGTTGCCAGGACACTTGTGGAGGAATTTCCGGAGGTGGAAGCAGCGACGCGGATACAACCGGGAATAAATACTGTCATTACCTATGAGGAGAAAAGCTTTTTTGAAAGCCGGTACCTATATGTTGACTCCTCATTTTTTAATGTATTCACCTTTCCCCTGGTCAGGGGAAATCCTAAAACAGCCCTGTCAAAACCGTATACCATGGTTTTAACAGAATCCACTGCAAAAAAATACTTCGGTGATGAGGATCCGATCGGGAAGATACTTCATGAAGCCGATGGGAATGATTTTATGGTAACCGGTGTAGCCCAGGATGTTCCTGAGAATTCCCATTTTCATTTTGATGTTCTTGCATCGATCAAAAGCTTGCCACGCAGTGAGGAGGAAAACTGGCTGAGTGACTATCTCTATACCTATATTGTCCTCAAGGAGGGCTATTCATCTGCCACTTTTGAGACCAAACTGCCGGCATTTATAAAGAGGCATATGGGGCCGCAACTTTCGGAGGGTTTGGGGATCACGTTTGATGACTGGGCTGCATCCGGGAACAGCTTGAATTATTACCTGGATCCACTGACAAAGATCTACCTTCATTCAGAAGCGACACATCAGATTGAGCCCATCGGTGACATTACATACGTATATTTTTTCTCGATCATTGCCTTTTTCATTCTGTTGTTAGCCTGTATTAACTTCACCAACCTCACCTCCGCAAAATCAAGTATACGAGCCAGGGAAGTAGGTATGCGGAAAGTAATGGGATCCAGTCGAGGGAAGCTGATCATGCAGTTTTTAGCTGAATCCACATTCCTGACAACCATAGCTCTTCTATTTTCGCTGGTCATTGTTGAATTATTGCTACCCCTTTTCTGTGATCTTTCGGGTAAAGCATTATCCATTAATTATTTAACCAACTGGTATGTTCTTCCTGTTTTCCTTTTACTGATCATAGGAGTAGGTTTATTGTCCGGGAGCTATTCCGCTTTTATGATCTCCTCCTTCCAGATTTTAACGGTTATCCGGGGTGAGGTCAATAATGGAGCAAAGAAAGTTTGGTTCAGAAGCGGTCTGGTTATCTTTCAGTATACCATTTCGATTGTTATCATCATTTGCACCATTGTTGTATATCAACAACTCGAATTCATACGGAATAAGAAATTGGGATTTATAAAAGATCATGTGCTGGTTATTGACCGGGCGTATGGACTGGCAGAAAAAGTAACGGTATTCAAAGAGGAGATATTAAAGCATCACGGAGTATTGAATGGATCGATCACCTCTTCCATTCCAGGGATGTCGGATTGGAGTGGGACTGTCTTTCAGCGGGAAGATTCGCCGGCGGAGGAACTGTTTCATTTCAGGTTGCTGCAGGGAGATTACGAAGTCCTGAATACATTCGGTTATGAGCTTGTGGAAGGCCGGTTCTTCTCAAAGAAATTCCTGTCTGATTCGATGGCGTTTGTCATCAATGAAACAGCTGTTAAAGATCTGGGATTCAAAAACCCGGTTGGACAGAAGATCATTGAAGTCACAGAAGGAGGTGAAGAACGGATGACACATCAGGTCATTGGGGTGGTGAAGGATTTCCATTTCAACTCCCTTCGTGAGCCCATTGAGAATCTTGTCATCTACCTTCCCCGGCACTATTTCCCGCGATATATGTCTTTCCGGATCGAATCCAAAAAGACCAAAGAGGCCCTGAAACATGCTGAAAAAACCTGGAAAAATATGTTACCCAATCAACCGTTTCGCTACTTTTTCCTGGAGGACAATTTCAATGCACTTCATCAGACAGAACAGAGGACGGGAAAAATTTTCGCTGTATTCTCGATACTTGCCATTTTTATTGCAAGCCTGGGGCTGCTGGGCCTGGCATCGTTCATGGCTGAACAGCGGACCAAGGAGATTGGCATACGAAAAGTGTTGGGTGCTTCAGTACCGGAGATTGTCAGGTTATTCTCGAAAGAATTTATACTCTGGGGATTGATAGCTAATCTCATTGCCTGGCCGGTCGCTTATTTTATTATGAAAAGCTGGTTGCAGGGTTTTGCTTACCGGGTTAACATGCCCTACGGGGCTTTTTTCACAGCTGCCCTTGTCGCCCTCTTCTTTGCCATCATAACCGTCAGTGTGCAAACCATCCATGCAGCCACGAGAAACCCGGTGAAAGCGATTAGTTACGAGTAGGATGGTTTCTGCCCGCCCGACTGAACGTCGTTCGGGCGAGGTTCCTGGTTCCTAGTTCGGCTTGGTTTCCAGTTTCCGGATAAGATTTGATAACTGTATCCGGTTCTTTACACCGGTTTTGAGGAATATTCTGTAGACATGATCTTTCACAGTCTGGAGTGTGATAAAAAGCTCCTCACTGATCTCCCGGTTCGATTTCCCCAGACAGATCTTCTGAATGATCTCTTGCTCCCGTTTCGAAATCCCAAATTCACTGATAAACTGTTCCATATTTCCAATACCAT
>CAYZVJ010000065.1:0-4644 GCA_964481765.1 uncultured Rikenellaceae bacterium
GAATTCCGTTAAAATCCAATCTCCCGATCTCTCCACAGTCTGAACCCTTATCTCATCCATTGAACCGGCAAAGTTATTGGGCTCACCACCCCATATCCAATCATCGATATCTGCCAGACTGGTCCAGAAGGTTGGAACATTGATAATATTGAAAGTCATTGGACTTCCATTAACAAATATTTTAACTTCTTTAGTGCTATATTTTAGTGTGACAGCCAGGTGCTGCCAGATTCCATCAGTAAAAGGGTTAAGACCCAGATTATAATTATCCCAGTCATCATCAACTTTAGGGTAAAAAAAGTGATTTCCGCTGGGCTGTGATGCCCATTCATATCCATCATTAGGTGGTCCAACCCTGTTACTTGAGACCATGATTCTCTGATATGCACCATCGGATGCATTAACCCAATTAATCCATAAGGAAAAAGTCGCTTCATCATTTGTTCCATCCAGACTTGGAGCATCAGAGACAGTGATCTTATTATTAACTCCATCGAAGCTTCTACCCGATAATATTTTCCCCAATACATCAGAAGTCCCGGAATTGGTACCGGAATTCCCAAACTGTGTTGCATCCAGAAAATTCCCGTCAAGATGCATTACCTGAACATAACTGTCGCTCCAGGTAGTCACCGTGGATGGGTCTGTATTTGCTTGTGGATTTCCGTATAAAATCTTTATGTCAGTATCGGAATCGTGAGATAACACGGGTATTCTCACCCAGGCAATATATTCTCCGGTAGTCTCAACATATATTTCGATCTGGTGATCCAGTTTATTGCCATCAGCATCGGTAAAAACAATATCATATCCGCTGGAATGCTCAACATACCCCCCATTTGCTACAGTTGCCAGATCAGGATCCGTCACACTGAAAAGCAATGGAAAATCAATCAGATCCGCATTCCCTTTGACTTTATCCTCATCGATGGTTATGGTTTTCTGATATCCATATCCCAAACCCGGGAATGGTTGGGAAATAGTAAGGATTGCTGTACTGCTTGTTCCGGTGGTCTCGGTTGCACAAAAAGCGGTTACAACACATGCATATCCACCTGCATCATCTGCTGTAATATTATTCAGTGTCAATGATGAGCCTGTTTCTCCGATAATATTAACACCGTTCTTCTGCCATTGATATCCGGTAATTGATCCCGAAGATGTGGCTGTTACAGAGAAAGTTACATTGTCATTCAGGCATTTGGTCTGTGAAAGAGGATGTGCAGTTATTTCAAGACAATCCGTTTCCCCGATGCAAAACTGGGTTCCCGTTCCAAAGTTAGCTATTCCATTTAGGCCTGTTCTGTATAACTCAGGAGGATTTCCAACAGCATGTGTGCCATCGAATCCCCATGCTCCCCCATTCGTGCGTTTTGCAATTCTGGAATCGGAATTTAGATTGAAACTGGTAAAGTTATTTGCCAGTGCAGTAAGATCATAATCGGTACTGGTTAATCCATTTGCTGCCAAAAGGTTCCAATAGCCATCTGTAAACCGGTTGGTTATGGTTGTCAAATCGACATCTGTAACTGGAAGAGCATTCCCCGGATCATTCGGGAAAAATTCTATGATAACAGATCCCGGATTTAGATTTGAGAAACTGAGTGTTGCAAAATTCTCATCGTTTGCAGTTCCAACAGGGAATAGATAGGGTCCGGCAGTTGAATTCATATACCTTTCCATTTTGCCGGTTACTGAACCGGAATTATGAACAACCGCTCCCGGAGCATTATTGGATATGATCAGTGTAAAGGTATTCGGATCAATGTTACCGGAATGCATATTGAGTGTCCCGGATACAGTTACATCTTCATCACTAAATTGGATGCCGGATCCTGTATTTGAAATGGTCAGGTTAAAAAAGGTCTCACCAGCTGAGTTGGAAATGGACTGGAGGCTGTTGCCATTTAAGAAAACGGTTCCATTCTGCTCATTGAATGACCCATTGTTGGTCCAGTTTCCAGCCAATACTATTTGATAATCACCACCTGAAACATCTAATACACTGCTTATTGTGAGGTTACCATTGACATTTATATCTCCTGTTAGATCCTTATCCCCACTCCCACTAAAGAATACATGCCAATAAGCATCAGCTGGTATGATAACATTTTGTTGACCTTCTCTGAGATAATTGAATATGTTAGAATCGAAATTACAGTATAATTGAACATCTGTGTCAAAAATATTTCCGCCCCAGTTCCAGGTTGAACCAATCCTGTTATAAACCCGGACTTCATCGGGATCGAAATTCCCATTTGAAAAATTCCCATCCAAATTAACCGTGCCAAAATTATCGAAAACAAACCTACAATTATCCGGATCGAAATCACCACCAATAGTAAATACAGAGCCAATACTATTTGTTACTTTATTATCATTATCAACATTCTCACCTGTAACTGCTAATTGTCCTGATACACTAATAGTATCATTATTAATTAATTCACAATTAGTATTTTCAAAGCGAAGGTCATTACCGATATCAATTTGTAGACTATTAGTCAAGGTTATAAAATCATCCTGGATCCTAAAGTCCTCGAGAACATTTAGTATGCCATTCCCTGAAAAACCATTATTGCCATTTTTATTCCTCATTTCAATCCGGTCAATGTTTATTATGCCATGGTTTATCAGGCTGTAATCAACATCGTCATCCTCGAATCTCAGTCTGGCATTGATTGCACTGTTCTCATCAATTAACCCTCCGATCTCCACTTTCAAGAGTCCCCCATTCCACAACCGAAGTCTAATATTATCGGCTCCATATTTCAATGTAGCACCATTGTAAATAGTCAAATCTTTTACGTCCCTATTGTCTAGAGTTAAACTCACAGTGTACCCACAACCAATTCTAACGTCACTGGTTGTTATCGGAACACCTCCATCCCCTGGTGTCCCACCATTCGTTGTTGACCATGTATTGGCGTCTTCCCAAATACCATTAGCAACTGCCCACAAAGTGTTAGGGGGATTATCAGGAGCCGTGATCTCATTATAGGAATATACAAGGATATTGTCAAAAAAATAAAATTCATCCTCCCAGGTATTTCTTACTTTCACAATAATTTGCAACGTACTTCCATTTAATCCGCTTCCGCACGTAATTGCAAATCCACTTCCAAAATTATCAAACCTGATTCCATTATCCAGTGGAATTTCAGGTCCTCCATCCAATTTATAGAATACTTTTATGGTGTCCTGGTCAGGTTCCATATCCCCTTGAGCAGATAATTCAATGGCAATTTTAACATCTGTTTCAGAGGAAATATCGATTATTTCTGATGTCCAGACTGCGAATCCATCCAGATCGTTTCCCGAAAACAATTCACCCCTGACTTCAAAATGGTCAAATCCGTCAAGCGTGCAAGCAGAGACATCAATTGACCATTTCCCATTACCCGGGTCTGTAGTATTATCAGGATAATTAAATCCCTCAAACCAGATGGTATCCTGTGCAAAAGATGAAGAAGCTGAAGAGATAACAAAAAGGAAGGCTAGTAATACAACCTTAATCCAGGCAAAAGAACTTAACCTTCGCGAAGAAGTGTAAAAGTAGAACATTGTGCCTGAAATAATCCCGGTCATATGCGTTAAGGCAATAAAAAACCTTTAGGAAACAACCTTGCAATTTGTTTTATTCCCCTCCTCAAAATCCCCATCAATCCTTGAATGCTCATTGATAACATAACAGGATCTGTGCTTCAAACAGTGCAAGTTACTTCCTGCAAGATGTAATCATATCAACCCGGTTAACTTCTTCCCGGATCAACCGATCCGGACAATTAACCTGTTCTATTGATACAATAATTTATTAACTGACTAAATTTCCTCCCTTTTGGTTGCACCAAACCTCTCTGAATGAATAAATTATTTAACTCACGCTTAGTTTAATGCAATCTTAGATGATTCTAATATATAAATATTCGTTGAAAACCATTTATTGATATACCGTTCATTTTTCAAACAACCTCTCATTGTAATGGTGAGAGATAAAATAAATCTTGAAAATTTACTTCATTTTACGATGTATTGCTTCCGTTTGTTTTGATTTATTGATGAAATCACTAAAATATTCCACGAATAAAAATTAATTTTATAGATAATGACTGTTTGAATTAAATTACACGATTTTATTTTCGAATGGGACCATTACTTCATAACCTCTCCAGTCCAAAATAATATGGAACCATACGCTGATCTTGAAGCACTGAGGCTGGGGGTTTCATCATGTAAAAGATGTCCCCTGGGTAAGACACGTAACAAACCCGTATTCGGTGAAGGCAATCCGAACGCAGAAATTTTCATCATTGGTGAAGCTCCCGGGCGGGACGAGGATCTTACCGGACATCCTTTTGTTGGTCGTTCAGGAGAGTTGCTGGATAAAATATTCAACGCTTGTGGTTTTGACAGGGATGAACACCTGTTTATCAGTAACATCATCAAATGCCGGCCTCCCGGTAACCGGACTCCACTACCCGCAGAAGTCACAGAATGCCTTCCCTATCTCTACAAACAAATCGAATGGATTAACCCAACCATAATGATATTGCTTGGAGCATCAGCGCTGTCTTACATGGTTGATAAAAACCTGAAGATCAGCAGGGAAAGGGGGAACTGGCTCCACCAGGAAAATCGATGGAT